>CALDTA010000055.1:0-3190 GCA_937924455.1 uncultured Deinococcales bacterium | reverse complement strand
AAAGCTTTCGTTTGGTTCTTCGATTTCTGTTGTTTTATCAGTGAGATTAACGTGGAGAATCTTTCCAGTAAATCCATGCATGGTTTACCTCCATAAATAGTTTTAACAATACATATGACTTATATTATAACTTATAGCGTTTCCACGTAATGTTGACCCATGCTAAATGAGTTCCTTCCTACTCGCGCTGTGTGGTTTTCACAGACATCTGCATCGCCGATTAACTGACTCAGGTCAGTTAATCGTGGAAGAGATTTTAATACCGAAGTGAATCATAAATGTCATACTCCCAGTCAATACACAAGGTTTTCAAGCCTTTATCCTTCGGTTATTTCGCAATCTTTGCGACTATATCTTTATGACATTCATCTTTCAGTTTAGTATAATACTGTGGAATTGCTTTCAGTATCAAACTTATCATGATGTTGGGATCATTAAAAAAGTCATCTACATGTTATGTAGATGACCACTAGTTATTTACATATACCTATGTAATAGCCTTTAGCAATTTACTCTTTAGCAATTTAACTAAGAGCTTTTGCAGCTTTTGCTGTATCTCCATCGTTTTGCTGTTCAATAAGCTCTGTTGCTTGCTCTTCTTGTGTATCGGCAGTACTGTTTTCCACCATATCTTGAATTGCATCTTCAAAATAGCCAATGTTTCTAAAACGGGTTTGTCTTTGTTGTAGGAGTTCTTCGGAGCCTAAGGTGCTCAAAGTATTTAGTTCTTGCTCTAGGGTGTGCTCGAGCCTGCGAATCATCTCTTTTGGATCTCTGTGTGCCCCACCTGCAGGTTCTCCAACAATATCATCAACAACCTTAAATTCAAGCAAATCTTTAGCTGTTAGCTTTAACGCTTCCGCAGCCTTCTCAGCTTCAGCAGCATCTCGCCACAAAATAGCAGCACAAGACTCAGGGCTAATCACTGAATAAATGGCATTTTCCAAAATCAAAACTCGGTTGGCAATGCCAATCGCCAATGCACCACCTGAACCACCTTCACCAATGACCACACTGATAACAGGTACTTTCAGTTCACCCATACGGCGAATACTCTCAGCAATCACCCATGCCTGACCTTGCTCTTCAGCCTTAATACCTGGATATGCACCAGAAGTATCAATCAAAGTAATCACAGGCAGACTAAACTTGTCTGCTAGATCAAACATACGCATCGCTTTGCGGTAGCCACTCGGATGTGCCATGCCAAAGTTACGATGGATATTCTCTTTGGTATCTCGCCCTTTTTGCTGGGCAATAACTACTACGGTGCGTCCTGCAAATCGCCCCATGCCAGCAATAATCGCTGGGTCATCACCCAAGACTCTATCACCATGTAATTCACTAAAGTTAGGCATCATGAACTGGATATAATCCAGTGCTGTAGGTCTACCTGCGGCTCTCGCAACCTGAACACGCTGCCAACGCGTGATGTTTTCAAAGGTTTCTTGCTTTAATTTAACCAAACGCTCCTCAAGAACACTTACTTCTTGAGAAATATCAATATTTTGCTCTTCAGCAAATTGACGCATATCATCAATTTTTGCTTGTAAATCATCAATGGGTTGTTCAAAGGGCAGGGGCATGGACAAGCTCCTTATTTCTGAGTAATCTCACGAACTGAACTAAGCGTGACTTCAATCTATCACGAGGAATAACATCATCAAGCATTCCCTTTTCGAGCAAAAATTCTGCACGTTGGAAACCTTCAGGCAAATCTTGTTTGATTGTCTGTTTAATAACACGCTGCCCAGCAAAACCAATCAGCGCATTTGGCTCAGCAACAATAATATCACCTAAAGTCGAAAAGCTTGCAGTAACCCCTCCTGTTGTCGGGTCAGTCAACACGCTTATAAAAGGTAAACGCTTCTTGGAAAGATTTTCTAAAGCCAAAATTGTTTTTGCCATCTGCATAAGAGATACCGCACCTTCTTGCATTCGGGCACCCCCTGACGCAGTCACCGTAATAAAGCTACGATCTTCTTCAGCAGCCTGCTCAGCCGCTCTGGTAATTTCTTCTCCCACAACTGAACCCATCGATCCACCTGCAAATTGGAAATCCATAACCGCAAGCGCAACAGGCTCGCCACCAAGTCTAGCTGCACCAGTAATGATAGCATCTGGACGCTTCTGCTTTTCTTGAGAACGCTTTAAGCGAGATGGATAACTCTCGGTATCAACGAATGAAAGTGGGTCTTGTGCTTGAATTTCACCTGACCACTGAACAAACGACCCTTCGTCAGCAAGAAAATTGACACGGTCAAGTGCTGGCATTCTATAGTGATGTCCACACTCTGGACATAGATGATAATGGGAAATTAAATCTTTACGGTAAATTTGTTTGCCACAGCCATCACATTTCAACCACAAGCCTGCTGGCCCACTATCGTCATCGGATCTGGTGGCACGTTTACGTCTAAACCATCGTTCTAAAGCCATTAAATACCTCGGTTTACTTATATAGTCACTTATAGAAAAACTAAAGATTCTCTTAAAAAACTTAGTAATGTAATCTTAATATATCTCAAAACTGTATCCTGAATCACACAAAAACATCACTAAATCATCATTTTTGCAGTTCCTTTGCCCGCTTTTGCATTAGAAAGCACACTAGAAAACACACTAGAAAGCAGCACAACAACTATCAATTTAACAACTATAGATTGAATTAGCCTAAATAAAATCCATCTAAAGTTGGATATCTTCAATTATTAACCATGTCTCAGGTCATGTTTCGACCCTAGAATCACATGCTCTAACAGATAGTCTAACAATCACCATAAAAGAAAACAGGGTATGATTTAACCTTTATGTTAGACAATATGTTGCTTTTGAGCTTGTTAGTCTTGCTTTTCAAGTTACAGCAATTGGTTAAGCATCAATTTAAGCATCACTGGTTTAAGCATCATTACCCTCTTCATTACTAATCATCATTGCCAACCATTGCCAATCATTGCCAATCATTGCCAATCATTGCCAGTCATTGCTAAAGCTTTCAAACACGTAATAACGCCATTAATCTACTAGCTTTAAGCACACTCTTTGGGCAAAGCGTCCAATCATGAAAAATCAAAGAAGAATAAACCAATATTTTTGTCATGAAACAAGTTGTATAGTCAAGTGTTATGCAAGATTCGAGTAGTTTTAAAACTACCCATACAAAAAATGGCAACGCACAAACATCTGATGC
>CALDTA010000054.1:0-4357 GCA_937924455.1 uncultured Deinococcales bacterium | reverse complement strand
AGGGAAGACTGCGTTACTCGTGGGCTATGGAGCGATTGCCAAAAGCTTAGAACCGATGCTTCAAGCATTAGGTATGACAGTGAAAAGCTTAAGAAGCAAAGCAGATGAAAAGAGCTATGGTGTAGCAGATTTGAATATAGCTTTGACAGAAGCAGATGTCGTTATTTGCTCCTTGCCTGAAACACCTGCAACAACAGCTTTGTTTGACGAAGTAGCATTTCAAGCTATGAAAAATGATGCAGTGTTTGTCAATGTTGGACGCGCTGCAGTAACAGAAGAAGAGGCATTTTACAACGTTCTCAAAAGTGGAAAAATTAGTGCAGGGCTAGATGTCTGGTGGAACTATCCAAAAAGCAAAGAAGAAAGAATAGCAACTTTTCCAGCAAATCTACCCTTTCATGAACTCAACAATGTTGTCATGAGCCCCCACAGAAGCGACTCTATGGGTGTGCAAGATAAACTTAGATTTGATGATGTGTTAATCACGATAGAACATCTTGTAAATGGAAATATGCGAAATCAAGTCAATCTTGAAAAAGGTTACTAATTCGAAAAAAATACATCTGTAAATAAGTTGATGATTCACATGTGGGGCTTAATTCAAAATAAAGCCCTTCCACGATTTGCTAGCCCTAGTCAGTAAATCGGCGAGGCGGATGCCTGTGGAACTCACACAGGGCGAGTAAGAAAACAAACCCGTTTAGTAAAGCTAGTATTGTATAATAAAACAATATATTTCTAATTTATATAGAATTATAGCCCCCTTATTAAAGGGGCAGCGAGCAAAGCGAGCGGGGGATTAGACGAAAAAATTACCCAACTTAAAACTAGCAAGAATATTAGGAGTTTCAAAGCAAATACTGTACCAGTTCTTAATTAGGAGGCTAGTTTTAAGTGACACCGAGCAAAGCGAGCGGGGGATTAGACGAGAAATCACCCAAACAAAAATAAGTTCATGCTGTAGCCCTTAGCCCCTTCCTTTGAAAAAGGAAGGCGGGGGATGGATTTCGCCTTTTCAAAAGAAAAAGCTCAAGGCAAACACACCTTGAGCTTAAAATTTCATAACTTATTTATAAGCTAGTGACCAAACGTCTTAGGAATCATCATCCATAATCTGTCTAAATCGCTCACGAATTTCAGTCGCCCTAGAAATTTCACCACGCTTCTCCCAAACACTCGCTAAACCTTCCCAAGCAGTTTCGCTGTACTGCTCATGCTCGGTCATAGCACGGTAATAACGGGTTGCTTCTTCCAAGTTGCCAGCTTCTTCAGCTTTTTCAGCACTCGCTAGCAAGAGCGTCAGGTGCTCAGCATGTAAATTCAACCTAATGTTTTCAATCCACTCAGAATCAAAACCAGCCAAGAAGTTACCAGCGTAAAGTTTTGCTGCTGCTGTATAATCTTTTAAATCGCCAGTTTCACGAGCTTTAGTACTTGCCTGACGGTACATTTCAACATCGTAGTTAATCTCAAATTTACTGTGTAGGTAATACCTTCTATTTGCAGATTCAACAATTTCTCCACCCATAACCTTGCGTAAACGGTATAAAGTAGTGTGGAAACTGCTACTTGCTTTTGACTCGGTTTTACCAGGCCAGAGTGCTTCTGCAACCTCAAATGTGCTGACGCCACTGCGGTGCTCTAGTAAGTAAAAGAGCAACTCTAAGGCTTTCAAAGAGTCCCAATCTAAGCGCTGAGAATCTTTTTCAACAAGTGGATGTCCTAAACCAGTTACACGCACTGTACTTTCAGACGGCTTGCGTAACTCCTGTACACGCTGTAAACGCATAGAAACAGCCTGAACAAGTTCGTCTTTCTCAAAAGGCTTTGTGACGTAATCATCTGCACCAAGAGACATGCCATAGCGAATATGCTTACGTTCACCTAAAGCCGTCAAAAATAAGAAGGGAACACCACGCAACTCTTGAATTTCACGAACTTTTTCAAAAAAGCTAAAACCATCAAGTGCTGGCATAGACACATCTGCAACAATCGCATCAGGTCTTAAGCCTTCACCAAGGTCTTCAAGCGCATCCCATGCATTATCAAAGGTAAGAACGTCGTAGTTAGCTGATTGTAAACTAAGCTCTACAAGTTTTAAGATACTTGGTTCATCATCAACTGCTAGTACTAAAGTTGGATTCATTGTAGTCATGATTTTACCTTAATAAACTGGGGATTCGTCAATAATATTGGACGAAAAAGAAGACGATTGGGTAATGGCATAGATAAACTGCTTATCTAGCTTCTTATTAAACAGATGCTTTTCTTTAGATAATCTATAAGTTACAACATCATCATGGTCTGAAAACTTCTTCTTAAATTCATTCATACATACACCCTAGACACAACTCTCTTCTACGTAACTACCTTCTCTTTAAGTTTTACGTAATTGCAATTAATGTATATTTTACATTTTCATTACTTGCCTTTAAATGCATTTCATCACAAGAAGTTTGTAAGAAAATGTACACTCGGTTAAATTTTTTAATCTTTTGGACTGTGAGGGTACTTATTTTGTCTTGGTCAAGATGGTTTTTTCGCTAGGTTTTGAAAGATTATATCTGAAGTTGGACAGGCTGAAGTTGGACAATGAACTGCTTTCTTACGTAACCTAGCAATTCAGCCTAATGTTTGTAGAATGGGCTGTGTGCCCATCGTTCTTCATAATTTGACACTTTTTATAGTCTAAGTTGCGTAACTGTATCACATAAACCAATTATTTAATGTCTAATGTGACTATCTTTAACCTTCATCTTTTACAGGACAGGATATGCCTATCACAGTTGTAGATTGTGATTGTAGTAACATTTAGATAACGACACTGGCTTATTTTGAATTTAGAAGTATAATATCCCTTGCACCATAAAAATTGCTTCCAGTTGAAATAAATGACTGCTGCTCATTCTTCTTTAGTTTATGTTTGGAAGATTTTGTTGCATCTATGTTCTTGTTAGTAGATACAAAAAAGAAGACTCCACGCTTGGGAAAGTGTGGAGCCTGAGGGGTGATTATGCAGCAACAACGAGTCTTGATTGGGAAATCATTCGTTGTTCCCTGTAATGTTCATAATCTATTCAAGCTTAATACGCTGACTGTAGCGAAAGGTTAACAAGAAAATAGCATAGGTTTTTATGTTAATCGAACTATCATCGATTTTTTCCTAACGCTTTGATGCAATAAACAGTGTTTGCCTAATGCTTAGGCTATTGCTACCTGTTTTCATTAAGAAACCCCTAACAGCACACTTCATAATTATATATAAATCGCATAGATATTGCCCTACTTGCGACACAAAGTTTGTGTGGCATGTTTATGCTGTGATTGATAGTTAATCTTAGTTTATATCTATTGTTGAAATCCCCAAATCATCAATAGTGATTCACCCTTTTTCCCCAAGGGGGCGCATATGTATTACGTTATTTATTTTATTGTCTTATGTTTTCAAAAAAGACGAATAGGTATTACTATTCGAGATTTAGATCTAGTCCTTATTAATATACGTTTCCTTAAAAGTTCTTTCTTTGGAAATGGTTTTGCTATTAACAGATTTTTTTCCCTACTTCCCTTTAGCCAAATGGATCGTCAAAGACCATTTTTTAAACTAACCCCTTTTAGTTTGAAAGGATTTCCCCTATATGCAAGAAGTTGAAAACTCAAGACCGCCAAACCATTCTGGGCTATGGCGGAAAATTCTTCATAGAGAAAAGTACAAGTCTCAAGATCGACTTGTATTGAGTTCTTTTGTAGCAATATGTCTGATTTTGTGCTTAGGCTATGGATTTGCACAAACGATTCCAGCAGATCCATCTCAATATCCGCTTGCTCCTACACCATATCCAACACCATCCTGTTCGGCGCAAGATGTTTCAATTCCAAGTATTGATACATCATCAATTGTTATTGAAAAGGCATGTGAGTGTGCTGGCGATACGGGTGTGCTAACATTTGATTTTGATATCAAAGCAAATGCAGATCGCTATGACATCCTTATGGGTGTTATGGGCGGTGGAAACGTCCAATGGCAAGCTGGTCTTAGTACGATTGTATCTGATCTATCACCGTTTACAAATCCTGATGGTGATGGTGACTATGGTGATCTTGAAAAAGGTACGTACACTATGAAAGATGCTCGTATCGAATTCAGTTGTGACCCTGACTGTGACGGAAATGTTAATTCGAGTGTAGATTTATCCTTTGGATTTGCATACAATGTTTCGAAAAATAAAGGCTATTATAATACCTTTATTGAACCGCCAAAGTGTGCAGTTTCTGGACCATTTACATTTGATGTTGGTGCAACTATAGATTTGACTAAGATATCTAATGGTGGTACTGACACATTTAATTTTAGTGG
>CALDTA010000053.1:0-2754 GCA_937924455.1 uncultured Deinococcales bacterium | reverse complement strand
GGTGTATAGCCATTTGCAAGCGCAACATCTTCTCGCATAATCAGCGTGGCAGAGGCACCATCGGTTAGGGGTGAGGCATTGCCCGCAGTCACTGTGCCAAATGGCTTAGAAAATACAGGCTTGAGTGACGCCATCTTTTCCATATTGCTTTCACGAATGGTGTTATCTTCGTCTAGCAATTTGAACTTAGGTGCAAGTGCAGTAGGTGCAATATCCGTCAATTTGCCATCCGCAGTTGCCTTAGCTGCATTTTGCTGAGAACGCAAAGCATATTCATCTGATTGTTCTCTACTCACACCAAACATAGCAGCCAGCTTATCAGCACTTTGCCCCATGCTCTCGCCTGTAGAAAATTCTGCAATAGCTGGTGCTACAGGTGCTAAATCTTTTGGTTTAAGACCTTGAAGAAATTTACGGTAGTCAAGAGGGCTTTTGTATTTGCGAGTTTCAAAAAACTTTTTGCGAACTTCTTTTTTAAAGCCAATCGGCACATCGCTCAGTACTTCTGTGCCACCAGCAATCACAATATCAGCATTGCCTGTTTGAATCGCTTCTATGCCAGAGGTAATCGCTTGATTTGCAGATATACAAGCTTGTGTCACGGTGTGGGCTGCGACAGTGTTTGGAAAGCCTGCTGCTAGGGCTGCATCACGTGCAACATTGCTTGTAGATACATTTTGTGCCACAGTTCCCATGATGACACGGTCAACATTTGCAGGGTCAACCCCTGTTCGGCTAAGGAGAGCTTTTAGTGCAGAACGGGCAAGGTCGTAGGAAACTGCATCCATGTAGTCTGTGCCAGAACGCCTAAAGGGGGTTCGGACGCCATCGACTAATACGACGGGAGGAAGATTCGAGTTATTCATGAGGATAGTCTAGCACTTTTGATAATTTTGTACTCGGTACAATTTTTTAGTGTTTCAACTCATTAAAGGCAGAATCCCCCCTAGCCCCCCTTTTTCAAAGGGTGGAATAAAAGCTAATCCCACTAGACCCGTTGATAACTAACTTGTCATATGAACAAGCAAGATAAAAAACAATCCCCCCTAGCCCCCCTTTTTCAAAGGGTGGAACTGAAAAGCTGTCTTAAGGCTGGTATGTTGTGGCAAAAGGGCAATATCAACATATTTTTGCTATAAATGTTGTGTAATATGGATGCATCATCCAAAAAATGGATGATGCTTTACTGCTGCGGTAAAAAATTAGTATTTCTACTGATTTTTACTGTACTACGCATTGCGACGAATCCCCCGCTCGCTTCGCTCACCGCCCCCCTTTGCAAAAGGATTAATAAAGGGGCTAAAAATCAAAACCAAGGCTTCCCTATCAATAAGATTGAGATTTGACTTGTGTTTGAACATTAAATTGACTATTGGATTTACTATTATTGCTGTACTAGTTCGTATATTTTATATTTCTACTACGATTGAAAGGTCACATTAAGAATAATGGACAATATCTGGGTTAAAGAAATCATCTCTTATGCAAAAGCATTTGTTATTGCATTTATTATCATTACCTTTGTTTTTACTACCGTTGGGGTGATGGGTACGTCAATGCAACCAACTTTGGTTGGTGGTTCTGGCTCGGCAATGATTGCTGTGCTTACAGGAGATAGGTTTTTTGTACCTAAGTATGAAACGTGGTTGCGTCGTGCAGGGATTATGGGACCGTATAAGCGTGGGGATATTGTGGTTGTTCGGGAAAAGGCAGATTCTCCTTTTCGTCAGGGGCGTAGGTCGCTGGTTGTGAAACGGGTAATTGGTGTGCCTGGTGATACGGTTGCAATTACAGGTGGACAGGTTTTTGTTAATGGGCAGGCGCTGGATCAATCTTTTATAACTGACGGGGGGATTAGTCTGGGCTCGAGCTCACACAACGCCACCACCCTAGCGCCAAAAGAGTACTACATCATGGGAGATAACCGAACCCGCAGTGGCGATTCCCGCCACTATGGTCCTGTACCTTTTATATCCATAACAGGCAGAGCAGCAGCGGTCATATCACCATTTTTTCGAGGTGGTAAATGGTATCCACATGTCCTAAAACGTCCAGCAGCATTTGAAGCTTTAGAATAAGCAGCTTTGGAATAGCAGCTTTGGAATAGCAGCTTTAGAGTAAAAAAATACTCCAAAGGTAGGATGAGCAGCACATATCTTAACAGTATTATATAGTAAGCATTATTCTTTAAAAATCTTTATTTTTGTAAGAAAGTTATCTACCTATGCCCCAATTTCGAGATGTCACAGCTTTAGAAATCATCTGGCGTAACCCTTGGGTTCGTGCAGTTATTTATATTGTCCTTACGCTTTTCACGCTTTATGTACTATGGCGTTTTCGTACAGGTTATATGTTTGCACTTCAGGTAGCAGTGCTTGGTTTTACTGTTGCTTATGTACTCAATCCACTTGTGAATTTGTTAGGTCGTTTAAGGATTTCTAGAGCTTTTTCCGTAATTATTGTTTACATCCAGCTCATTATCTTGATGGTTTTTGGATCAGGGCTCATAACGCAAGTTGTTAGAGAAACAGGTCCACTTGTTGAAAGAATCCCTCAAGGTGTTGAAGCAATCACACCTTGGATCGAGCGAGCATACAGTCGTGTGGGAGGTTTGGGTGACTATTTGCCAGACGTTTTTAATCAACGTTTTGGCTTATCAGAGGGAAATAGCGAGAACTTAGTTAAAGGTATTGAAACAACTGTCACAGGTTTTTTAGAAGATGTTCTTACTCGACTCAACAGTCTTATGGAAAA
>CALDTA010000052.1:0-11146 GCA_937924455.1 uncultured Deinococcales bacterium | reverse complement strand
GAAGAAAAAGGCTGGCAACGTGTTAAAGGTAATAACAATGTCTATAAAAGCGACTTCTATCGCATAGGGTATGTGAATGCGTCAGCAGAAGAAGCGACACTGATTTTAAGACAAAAAGACAATGCCTTTGCAGTCATGTTTGAATTTTAAATAGTCTGAAAATTTCATTTTCCAAAACAAATCTGTTCTCGCATATAAACGGAGAGCAGATTTTTTGTTCCCTCGCATCGTATAAAATCGTGTAAACTTAAAGCATGATAAATGCTCATAGCTTTAACTTAGGCACGTTCAAATGTGCCAGCTTATCCGATGGTGCTAGCCGAATGATGCCGCTTAAAGAGGTTTTCCCTCACATTGACGAAGTCCAACTACTAAAAGCAAAAGAAGATTTTAATCTCACTGCTGACGAAGTCGAGGTTGGCTACAACGTTTTATTTATAGATACAGGAACGGAAAAAATCCTAATTGATGCTGGTCTTCAGGGTGGTCAGCTCGTTCAGAGCCTTGCCAAGCTAAACATTGAAGCTTCAGAAATCGATACTATTTTAGTCACACATGGCGATAGCGACCATGTTGGTGGTTTAGAAAACTTCCCAAATGCACGTTACATCATTCCTAAATCATCTTGGCAGCAATGGACAACATCTGACAGTCGTCAAGCATTAATTGATCAATTCATACCTCTGTTTCGTGGAATGCGTAGCGAAGAACAGCTTGAAGCTATGGCGCAAGCTAGAGAACACTATGGTGCAGAGGTGCTATCCAAACTAAAAGACCGAATTGAATTAGTAGATACAGGTACCGAGCTTGTAAAAGGCATTCAATTTATTGACGCTCCAGGGCACCGCAGTGACCACGTGGCTGTACAAATCACTTCTGATGGTCACACTCTCCTTCACATTGTTGATAGCATTCGACATCCTTTTCAAATTAAACATCCGTGGGCTTCGTTTATAGATTCTTTCCCAGAACAAATCGTCGAAACAAATAAAACCCTAGTTGAAACGATTCTTGCCAACGATGCTCAACTCTTTGGAGCACATTTCCCTTTCCCTGCACTTGCCAAACTAAACCAGAAGGCAAAACTGAATAAAGAGCAAGATGGCATCTCGTGGGAGTGGTTAACATAGCTAGTAAGCTCACTGAGGAGAAAAAAAATATTTTGTTCATCATGTGTGACCAGTTACGTTATGACTATTTGTCTTGCTCTGGTCATCCGTATCTGCACACGCCAAACATAGACCGCTTAGCTAAGATGGGCGTTCGCTTTGATCATGCCTATGTACAAGCACCCCAATGCGGACCTTCTAGGGCTTGTATCTACACAGGGCGTTACATGACATCACACGGTTCAAATTGGAACCGAATTCCGCTACCACCTCATGAAAAAACTATTGGTGACTACCTACAAGCACTCGGTTACCGCACAGCAGTGGTTGGCAAAACCCATATGAGACCTGATCTTGAGAGCTATGCAAAGCTCGGCTTAGATACAAGCGACCCGAGTGCTATAACCCCTAATCTAAAGCTTGCAATGCATGCAGGATTCGAGCCCTATGAACTTGATGACGGTCTTAACCCTGATCCAATCGTTACAGAAGATTTAGGCTATAACGTCCATCTAAAACATAAAGGTTACAGCTCGAATAATCCTTGGCAAGACAATGCCAACAATGTTGTCGATGAAGATGGCGCAATTAAAAACGGTTGGCTAATTGAAAACAATCATTTAAAAGCAAATGTCAAAGAGGAAGATTCTGAAACAGCTTATATGACCGATAGGGCTATTGCCTTTATGGCTGAAGCAAGTCAAGAAGACTCTCCGTGGTGCTTACACTTAAGTTACATAAAACCACACTGGCCTTATGTAGCTCCTGAACCGTACCACGATATGTATAGCACTGAAGATATGATTCCTGTACAGCGAGATGAGTCTGAAAAAGAGAATGCTCATCCAGTCTTTGCTCACTTTATGAATCGGGAAGATAGTCAAACAATGGCTCGAGCCCAAACGAGAGAAAAAGCTATACCCGCTTACATGGGACTCATCAAACAAATCGACGACCATATGGGTAGGTTACTAGATTATCTGGAAAGTACTGGCTTACTAGAAAACACAATGATTGTATTCACGAGTGACCACGGTGATTATCTTGGAGATCACTACCTGATTGAAAAACTTTTATTTCATGATCCCTCAATTCGAATCCCTCTTATCATTTACGATCCATCAGAAGACGCAAACAACACTAGAGCATCTGTATCTAGTCAACTTATCGAATCTATTGATTTGCTACCGACCTTTTTAGACTTCATCGGAGATGACTTGCAGGCACATAGCCATAGGCTAGAAGGTAAATCGCTCTTGCCATTATTACATACTAAACAAACCGAACATGTAGAACCATGGCGAGACTATGTCGTTACAGAATGTGACTTTCACACACCAGAATTAGTCGAAGAATACAACCTACCTGACCATGAGTGTTGTGGTTATATGATTTTTGACGGACACTATAAGTATGTTCTTTTTGACCACTTTAGACCCCAGCTTTTCGACCTAAAAAACGACCCGACCGAAATCAAAGATTTAGGTGAATCTGAAGAGCACAGTGAGATCCGTCAAACCTTACACGAAAAGCTCTTTACTTGGCTACGCAGACGCAAGACCAGAACAACTGTAAATAACGAATGGTATTACACAAAAAAAGGCTCTGAATTTGAACGCAATCTTGGTCTATTCATTGGCTACTATGATGAAAATGACCTAAAAAATAGAATGTGATTTTTTTAGGTCTAAAGTGGATATTTTCAAAAATTACTCAAAAAATTACTAATGAGAAACACAAATTAGGCTTTAAGCGTTTTTACACTTTGAATACAAAAATAGCTATATGGCTGAAATAGCTATTACGCACTTCAATATATGAGTATGACCTAAATAACTTGCAAATAACGCTCTAAACACGAAACCTGTTGCATAGTGCACAGTGATACCTATATTTTAGTGCAGCAATGTCATTCGTAAAAATTTGTATGAATGACTCGGACTGCATTTAGGGAGTCACACATTATGCATATTCATCTCAAAGGAGCTAGCAAGATACTCCTTTATGGTCTTTTACTCTTAGTTTTCATCACTGCATGTCAACAAACGTCTACGCCATCAGAACAAACCTCAAACAAAATTCAAATCAATGATAACGTTGCAATATCAATCCGTGATATCTCACCAGATGTCTTGGCTGATACACAAAGATTTCGACCAGATAATCCTATTATCAAAGCTGCCTTAGGTCTAAATTTATTAGCTAATCCAAGCTTTGAAAATGGTGCTAATGCATGGGTCGCTTGCAACAGTAACTCAGTTATAAGCTCGAGCACTGACGCTATCTCTGAGGATGGCTTTTCTTTATCAGTTGAAACTGGTTGTATGTACCAAGATGTTATTGTCCGCCCAGGTAATGTCTATACTTTAAGCTGCCAAGCAAAGCTCCTTGAAACAACAGGTTGGTCAGGCATGGGCTTTGGTTTTATGGATAGTAACTTTGCAGCAATTACACAAGGACCAGAAAACCAAATAACAACTACAGAGTGGCTAGAGTATAGCTCGAGCTTTACCGCACCTGAAGAAAGCGCGTATGTATCAGTCTGGTTCTACACAGATAGTTCAGTACTGATAGATGACTGTTCATTTAGCACTTCAACAACTGCTGCACCTGACCCTGACCCAGAAACCCTCATCCAGAATGGTAGTTTTGATGGGCAAAACAATTGGTATAACTGTGGTAATGCAGCAGCCTACTCTATTGCAGCAGGACAACTCAATATGAATGGCACTGCTTGTATTTTTCAAACAGTTGAAGCAACACCTGGTGCCGACTACAGATTACGCTGTGATAGCAGAGCCGATACTAATATCTACTCTTCCATAACACTTTCAATGTTAAGTAGTACTTGGGCACCTCTTACAAGCAAATCTAAAACAATTAACTCAAATACCATAGCGCCAATTGAGATAGCGCAAAAAGCACCAGATGCAGCCAAACATGTTGCCATAACCTTCTATGGTGAAGGTACCACAACACACAAAGGTTGTTTTTTAACTATAAATACCGTGGCAGATCCAGTATCTCCACCAGATGGTAGTCTCTTCCCCTATCCAAACACTCACCCAAGCGATAACGAAGCTGCCTTAGCTAATAACAATCTTTTAGTTAATCCAACCTTTGCTAATCAAACAGGCTGGACAAATTGTGCTGCTAACAGCGCAATCATCAGTGGTGGAAATCTTGATATTAAACCAGGGGTATGTTTTTTCCAACAAATCAATGCTGAGGTTGGAAAAACCTATTCACTAAGCTGTAGAGGCAGTATGGATTTACCACTGTACAGTGTCATCACCTTAAATATGCTTGATATAAACTATCAAAGTCTGGAAACAAAAGTTCAGCCAATTAATACACAAAATCGTCAATGGCGTGTTAGCTCAGAAGCACCAGAAAATGCAACATACGTCACTGTTGGTTTCTACACAGAAACTGCAGCAAACTATAACTATTGCTATCTAAGCACAGAAACACCGCCAGCACCTATAGCAGAAGAAATTTTCGCACCTGTTAAAGCAATGGAGCTTTTAGTACCTATCTATATTGACCCAGCTCAGGACTTAACACCTTGGAATCAAGTCATTGCAACAGCACAAACAGTACCAACAACCGTTGTAGTTAACCCTGTAATCGGCGATATTGAAGGCTGTCAAGAAGTTGAATTTACAGCCATGCTTGGCAACCTACAACGTAACAAGGTTGACACTATTGGCTATATTCCGACTGGTTACACTGCAACACCACCAAGTGTCGTCAAAGAAAGAATTGACAGGTTCAAAGACTGTCTTGGTATTGATGGTGTATTTTTCGATGAAATTAAAGTTTCAAACCAAGCAGAAGCTGAATACTATGAAGATATCTGTGATTATGCGAAAAAAGCGTATGGCGATGGGAAATTCGTAGTCAATGCAGGTACAAACATCCAGATTCCGATCACAAACGAGTTTTGCAACATTGCCCTCATTTATGAATTTTATGGCAAAGATTGGAAAGATTTTTCAGTATTTGGCTATCAAGGTGCTGAAACAGATGCCACTACATCCATCATGATTCATACCAGCAATGGTATCGATGAGATGAAAAAGAATGTAGATCTTGCCTACTCTAGAAAGATTGACTATGTCTTCGTTACTGACGATACCGTTCCTAATCCGTGGACAACAATGGGTAGTTACTGGACAGAATTTGTGAACTACGTAGCAGAGAAGAATACTCCTTTTAACTAGTTCGGCAAAACAACTAGTTCGGTAAAACAACTAGTTCGGCAAAATAACTACTAAACCGCTAAGTCAACAACTTAGCGGTTTTTTTTATATTCTCACTCTTTCTCATGCCAAACTATTGACAAACACCTGTCACAACATCTAAAATCTTCCAACTACCAAGAATGGAATGCTTCCACATTATGGAAGTTAAAATATCGAAGTTAAAATATCGAAGTTAAAATATCGAAGTTAAAACATGAAAGTCATCAAACATCATGACGATTGACACATGTTGAGTTGAGCTAAATGAACCTAACAAGTTTTCATGCAGATACAGAAAAAAACGCTAGCACAATTCAATCTGTTGAACGTGCTTTTAAAGTGTTGCGTTGTATTGCTAAACACCCAAAAGGCATTTCTCTAACAGCTATTACAAAGGAAGTTGCGCTTGCACGCACTACAACACTACGACTCCTCACAACACTTGAATCAGAAGGGGCAGTTGAACGGCTCGAGCACAACAAACATTACTGCATAGGCGAAGCAATCACCCAACTCACTGCTATGATGCCCTACAGCAATCAACTCGCTGCAATAGCCCATCCACACCTACAACAGCTCAATGCAACAACTGGCGAAACCATCAACCTTTGCGTTGCAGACGGTCACGAAGCACTCTATCTAGATCAAGTAAGCAGCAACTACCATATCCAACTCCAAGATTGGACAGGTCTGCGCTGTCCGATGCATATTGTCTCAGGCGGTAAAGTCCTCCTAGCATTTGCAAACGATCAAAAAATAGAGCGCTACCTCAAACAACCTTTAGCCAAATACACAGACAAGTCTGTTGTAAACCCACAAAGGTTGAGAGAACAGTTACTAGTGATTAAGTCTCAAGGCTATGCCATCACGGAAGACGAGTTCGAACCTGAAATGGTTGCACTTTCTGCTCCAATATTCGACAGTCTAGGCAAAGTTTCTGCTGCTATAGCTATGGGCGGACCTAGCTACAGACTCGACTTAACAAATAAAAAACTCAAAAAGAATCTAATACAACAACTTCTAGATACGTCCAAAAACATTTCAGATAATTTAAGCATACCTACAGGAGGTTAAGCATGAATACAGTTTCCTTTTCGCACATGGCAGACGGCACCAAAGAAGATTACGAACTACTCGACAAACTAGAAGAAAAATATAACGAGACTTTAGCAGACAGACTTCTTCAAGCGCTTGATGGATTAAAAGAAACTTTGAGTGGCTATAAAGTCTCTCGCTATGAACATTCTTTACAATCTGCCACGCACGCTTACAACCGAGGCGAAGACGAAGAGATGATTGTTGCTGCTCTACTACACGACATTGGTGATGTTCTTGCACCATACACGCACGGTGAAATGGTTGCTGCAATATTTAGACCCTTTATGAGCGAAAAGACTTGTTGGATTGTTAAATACCATGGTTTGTTCCAACGCTACTACTACGCCCATCACAAAGGTGAAGACCGTAATGCTCGAGATGAATACAAAGATCACCCTTGGTATCAAGATTGTATTGATTTCTGTCACTACTACGACCAAAATTGTTTTGACCCAGATTTTGAATCAAAACCGATTGAGTTTTTTGTACCTATGGTTGAACGAATTTTTAGCCGTGAACCCCAATTTGAAGAGTAATAAACCTAAAGCACTTTCACATTTTCTCTTTCACCATCGCTGACTAAAGCTAAGAAGGTCTATGCAAACTCCAATAACCAACCCCCCAATAAATAACACCTTTCCTAAAGCCTCAAACTTAGTCAGAACAGGTTGGATTTTTGCTATAGTCACAACCTTTGTTTATAGTTTTCAACCTATTGTCCTCAAGCTCACGCTAAATGAAGGTGTGGGAGCAGCAGACTTACTCTTCATCAGATTGTTAATCGCTAGTGTGATTTTTCTAGTAATGTCCTTTGTTCGTGGGCTTATTCCTGAACGACTACCTAACAAAGCTATCTTTTGGTGTGCGCTATGCGGACTTAGTTTTGTTTTAGGTATGTATGGCTATACAACTGCACTGAATTATAGTTCTGCCTCAATTGCTAGTATGATTTTTTCAGTCTTCCCTATTGTGACCTTGATCATTCTGACCTTTATGGGTGAGACATTTACAATACGTAAAGCTATTCGAATTGTATTTGGCTTGTTCGGTGTATACCTAATTATTGGACCTGGTGGTTCTGTACACATAAATGGTGTTTTATTTGCACTTGCAGCTTGTTGTATCTACGCCTGCTACTTAGTAATTATGCAACGCTCTTTAAGTCAATACAAAGGTAGAACAATCATGCTCTACATAACTGGCTTTACAGCACTATTTTTTGGTCTTTTAAACCTTAGTGATGGTGTAGCACTTCATACCTTTACCCCAACAGCTTGGTGGCTAATTTTGTACCAAGCATCAATCGGCACCTACGTTGCTCAACTCCTACTCTTTGAAGCTGTCAAGCATATTGGCAGTGGGCAGTTTTCTTTACTATTTCCACTAGAACTTTTCTTAACAATAGTTTGGTCCGTCCTACTTTTATCTGAGCATCTCAGTACTACTCAGACCATTGGAGGTGCATTCATAATCCTGAGCCTTTTACTAGCTTTTAACAATCCCAAGTTTATTCGTCGTCGTATATTTCGTCCTAGAATATAAGTTAATTTATGCTTTAACACTTCATTTGATTGGAGGGCATTATGCCAAAACTTACGGAAGAACAACTCGCATTTTTCAACACTAATGGTTATCTTATTGTAGAAAATGTTCTAAGTGACAATGATATTCAAAACATTAGAGCAGAATATGAATCGATTCTTGACCGTGAAGTACCCAAGCTAATCGAAACAGGACAACTTACACAAAGCTATAGTAATTTAGGATTTGAAGAACGCTACACAAAAATCCTGCAAGAACTTGATGATATGTATGCGATCTATCAACACTTAGATATCTCCTTACCTTTGCTACACAAAATGGAAGCAGACGCTAGTCTAAATACAGGTCCAGCCGTATTTGAACACTTGCTCTCTAATCCAAATATATTAGATATAGCAGAATCAATTGTCGGTCCAGAACTCTATAGTAATCCAGTACAGCACACTAGAATCAAACCACCACAAAATGCACTTGTAAACAAAGCCCTTGATTCTAATGTTGCAAAAACTGGCTGGCATCAAGACGAAGCAGTTCTTTCCGATGAAGCCGTAGATATCAATATCTTGACTGTATGGGTTGCCATCACAGATGCAACCGAAGAAAATGGTTGCATGGTTTGCGTGCCTGGCAGTCACAAGCAAGATGTAAGTATGCACTGCCCAGGTAATACCTTCAGCTCAGCAGAAATATTTATTCCAGATGAACTGATTGACCAAAGCACAGTCACCCCTATGCCAGTAAAAAAAGGTGGTGTGGTTTTACTACATCAATTAACTGAACATGCTTCTCTAGAAAACAGGTCTGAACAAATCCGCTGGAGTTTTGATTTGCGTTACAATGTTATCGGACAAAATTCTGGTCGTGAGATCTTTCCAGGATTTGTGGCACGAAGCAAAGCACATCCTGAAGAGGTACTGCGTGATGCACAAGTCTGGGCTGAAGAATGGTTCTCTACGCGTGACCAACTTGCAGCAAAGGGAGATATTGCTTTTAACGAACGCTGGAAAAAATTCAATCGACACTCACTATGCGCATAACCTATATACAATCTGTGCATAGCCTATACATGCATAAGTGAACAGGAACAATCTAATTATGACAACTTTAACCGATAAAGATACTTCCAAAGAACAACAAGCACGAATTGATTTAGCTGCTGCCTTTCGTTGGGCAGCACGCTACAACTTTCATGAGTCTATTGCTAACCATTTTAGCTACGCTACTTCTGAAGATGGCAAACAGTTCTTATTACAACCGCAAGGTATGCATTTCTCACAAGTAAAAGCTAGTGACCTCATGTTGCTTGACGCTGATGACCCATCCACTTATACAGGTGCTAATGCACCAGACCCATCAGCATGGTTTTTGCACGCTCACTTGCACCAACATCTTCCCCATGCTCGGTGCATTCTGCATGTACATGCACCACATTCTCTAGCTCTGGCTTGCTTAAAAGATTTTGAGTTCTTGATGTTGGACCAAAATGCTTGTCGTTTTTATAATCGAATTGCCTATGACCGTGCTTATAACGGCTTGGCTCTAGATGATGATGAAGGAGAACGTGTTGCAGCACTGATGCAAAATGGTAAGAGCATTATGTTTATGGGCAATCATGGCATCATGGTAACTGGACCAACAATTGCACAAGCTTTTGATGAATTATATTACTTAGAAAAAGCTGCTGAGGTGCAGGTCTTAGCACTACAAACTGGTCGTGAGTTAGTGATTATTCCAGAAGACATCGCTGCTAAAGCTGAACGTCAGTGGAATGAATATCCGACTGCATTTTCTGAGTTACATTTAAATGCGCTCAAAGGCATCTTAGATAAAGAAGAACCCGAGTATAAACTATAATGAACTTAAATCTTGAGGGGAAACGTGTACTAGTGACTGGTGGCGCTAGTGGCATTGGTTATGCTATTGCGAATGGTTTTCTTGCAGAAGGCGCACACGTACACATCTGTGATGCTGATAGCAGTAACTTTGCAAGTTGTGAGGAAAAAGGCATCAGTACAAGTTTATGTGATGTTTCGAATGAAGCTAGCGTAGTGGATATGTTTGAAAACATGACCTCACTGTTGGGTGGTTTAGATATTCTAGTAAACAATGTTGGCATTGCTGGACCTACTGCTGCTATTGAAGATATTAAACTTGAAGCTTGGCAAGAAACATTAAACATAAATTTAGCTGGACATTTCTTATGTAGCAAATACGCTGTACCAATGCTCAAAGAATCTGGTGGCGGTAGTTTGATATTCATCTCCTCAACTGCTGGACTTTTTGGTTACCCTTTGCGTTCTCCATACACAGCATCAAAATGGGCGCTGATTGGATTGGCCAAAACCTTAGCAATGGAACTTGGAGAATTTAAGATTCGTTCCAATGCCATCTGCCCAGGTTCAATTACCAATCCTCGAATGGATGGTGTAATTGAACGAGATGCACAGACAAGAGGACTTTCAGTTGTGGAAGTACGTAAGAACTACGAAAAACAAGTGTCTATGCACACCTTTATTGCACCAGAAGAAATTGCCAATATGGCAGTGTTTATAGCCTCTGATGCTGGTAAGCATATTTCTGGACAGGCACTTTCGGTTGATGGTCACACTGAAACATTGCGAAGTTAGGAAATATCTTTCAAGTAAAGAAGTAGTTTACAAAGTTTATCTATAATTGTACGTACACTTAAGTCTTTGATACCGCTTCTCATAAAAACGCTCTTTATAATGAGAATAATCTTCTGAGGGAAAAAGGTGATGAGATATGTCAGCGTTTAGGGTATTTACAAACAAACTTCATAGTTGCTTATCAACTAGTGAAGACCCACATGAATGTGCAGCACATGTTGCGATGCACTTAAGTGAATTGCTTAAAACGCCAGAATTTTTAGATGATGTTTACCGTGAGGGCTGTCCTGATGAACCTAAAGCTAATCTTGTGTATGTCAGTCCTAAAGGTTTGTTTAGCGTTGTAGCTTTTGTATGGCAACCTGGACAAGCGACATGTATTCATGACCATGTTTGTTGGTGTGTGGTTGGCGTTCTTGAAGGTCAAGAAGAAGAGACTGCGTTTCGAATTATGACGGATGGCGAGGGTGAAAAGTGGCTCGAGCCTACCGATACCCACAACATAAGCCCAGGTCATGTTTGT
>CALDTA010000051.1:0-6294 GCA_937924455.1 uncultured Deinococcales bacterium | reverse complement strand
TGTTTCAGACAGAACGCAACATCTGTTTTTCGCCTTACATTCCCTATGAAAATGAATACCGCCTAGTCATGCTCAATGGTCAGGTACAGTTGTGCTACCAAAAGGTGAGACCAAAAGTGATAGGTGATGGTGAAGCAACTTTAGCACAGTTAATTGCTAGAGAAAGCAGTGACCAAACGTTACTTGTGAAGCAGCAGCTCCTAGCAAAAAATGCAGATGTGTTAGATACAGTTCTTGCAGATGGTGAAGAGCATTTGCTTCATTGGCAGCACAACCTAAGTAAAGGGTCTCGTCCTCAGGTTGTAAAAGATGCTGCTCTATTAGGCAGACTCACTCAGCTAGCACAAGAGGTTGTGCAAGCACTGACAATGCGCTTCGTCTCGGTTGATATAATTGAATTTGAAAATGAACTGCTTGTACTAGAAGTGAATTCTGGCGTGATGATGGACAACTACGTTCGGTTGTTGCCAGACGGTTATCAGCAAGCTAAGCAGGTCTATGGCAACGTCATGACCGTCATGTTTGATTTAGGGTAACTATTCTATCTGAATGCAATCTGAATGCAGTCTGAATAAATTTTAGGAGTAACAGAAACCAGCTATGCAATTTGTAAGTGACCTAGCCCAAACCTTAATCGAAGAGCACCCAATAGACACAGCAAGAGTGCTTGAACGTCTTAGCCCGATTGAGGCTTGGGCAGCTTTGGTATTGGTTGAAGAACCTTATAGACCCGAAATTGTAGAAAGTTTTTCGCCAGAGTTTGCAGCTAGAGTGCTGACACTTGCAGGACTTGAGAGCACACTGCGTTTAGTTCGAGAAATGCCTTCAGAGGTTAGTACCGATATTTTCGAGTGTTTGCCCAAAGACTTTGAACGTCAGCTCCTGAATGAGCTGCCTAATCTACATTCAGAAGAATTAGAAGAGCTCTTAGAGTACCCTGAAGATACTGCTGGTAGTGTGATGTCGCCCGATTTTGTAGCTTTAAATGAAACCGCAACAGTAAATGATGCGCTAACTCGTTTAAGACGGCTAAGTAGTGTTGGTCAAAATGTTAACTATGTGTATGTCATAGATAAAGCATCCCATCTTAAGGGTGTATTGGTGATGCGAGATTTAGTGCTTGCGTCAGGCAGTACGCCTCTTTCTGAAGTCATGCTGACGAACCTAATCAAGGTTTATACCGATGATGAGCTTGATGATGTTGCTGATACACTGATTGAAAAAAAGCTATTAGCTGTACCTGTTGTTAATGATGCTGAACAAATCAAAGGTATTATTGTTGCTACTCAGTTGGTGAAAGACTTGCAAGAAGAGGGTTTCGAAGATGCTCAGAAAATGTTCGGTGCCGGTTCTGATGAGCACGCCTCATCTGGTGTTGGCTATACTATTCGCCAGCGTTTACCTTGGTTGCAAGTAAATCTACTTACTGCCTTTGCTGCTGCAGCGGTTGTCGGTGCTTTTGATGGCATCATTGCTCAGTACACGATTTTGGCAGCTTTTTTGCCTGTGGTTGCGGGGCAGGGAGGCAATGCTGGTGCACAGGCATTGGCAGTTATGCTTAGGGCAATTGCTTTAGGCGAGATAGATGTGCGTAAGCCACGCCGTGTGCTTGTTAAAGAGGCGATGGTGGGTTTGCTGAATGGCATTGTTGTTGGCATCACCGCAGGTTTAGTGGCAGGCTTTTTTGGTGATAATGTCGCTCTGGGGCTGGTTGTAGCTTTGGCCATGATTATCAACCTTTTGATTGCAGGGATTGCAGGTGCAACAATTCCAATGGTGATGGAGCGATTGGGGCAGGATCCTGCACAGTCATCAAATATTATCTTGACGACAGTGACTGATATTATTGGCTTTGCTGCATTTTTAGGCTTAGCTGTTTTTGCAATGCCATGGCTTGGGTAGGGGCTGGGGTAGTAGTTGGGGTAATGGCTTAATGGCTGGGCTAGGGTAATAGCTACTAATAGCCATATACTAAAAGATAGGCTGAAAGGTAATGTTGCTACCTATGAGGGGTTCTGCTTTTAGCTTTGCTCTGAATCTTTTGTTTCAACAAGTTTGAGAAGTTCTGCTGCTGAGAAGTTCTGTTTACTAATAAAACCAAGTGCGCCAACATCTTCGGCGAGGATGACATAGTTTTTGTCTTCAACTTCGCTGACCATAATAACTTTAAGCTTAGGTATGTTGCGGATGAGTCTGAGTGCTGTTGCAAAGCCGTTGAGTTCGGGCATGGCGACATCGATGATGGCTACATCAGGCTCGAGCTCAGGTAGTGCCTGCAACGCTTCTTGTCCATCGAGAGCAGTACCAACAATATCAAAACCACTGTGTGCATTTAATATCTCGCTGCTATGATCAAGAAAAGACAACTGATCATCTATCAATGCAACACGTATAGGTTGACGGTTTTTTGGATTTGTTGAGTTTGTTGGTGTAACTGACTCAGGCAACATCCAGCCATTTTGAGCATCAGGTGCTATCCAAAGTCTTACAAAAAATTAAGGTCAGCTACCATCAAGATTGAGCTTGAAAATAGCTGACCTTTTGTGTGGGGTAAAAAATATTGGAAAATTAAAAAGCTAAAGCTAAAATGAATTACTATACTCAATAGTAATTAAAGGCTATATTCTTTAGATATCAGACTTTTCAAAGCGTACTAAAGCAATAACTGCAAAAACAGCAGCAGATAACAAGATGCTACTGAGGCTCAAACCTAGCCTACTTAAATGAGGCTGGGCAAAGATATCTAAGTGACTGGTGAGTAGGAAGCGCTCGAGCCACGGGAAAACATCAAGCGAGTACATAATGATAAGCGTAGCCACCGAAGCCAAAGCCCCACTAACCCCAGAACCTAGCAAAACAGTAAATAGCATAGCCATACAGCTAATCGGCACAAGGCTAAGCGCAGCTAAAAAGTAAGCTCGGATAAGCTGAAAGACAGCAGCAGCAGCAGATAGTTCACCAACGCCTATGACATCACCACTCATGACACCTGTGCCACCAACGAAACTTCCATAGCCAAAAGGAAAGCCGACGATAAGTGCAAAAAAGAAGGTAAAGGTCAGAAGTATAAAGGGAAAGAGTGCGCTCACTAGCAATTTAGAGCTAAGCCATTGTGACCGTGTTATAGGTTTTAAGAGCATTGTTGGTAATGTGCCATGACTGCGTTCTATGCCAAGTAGCGATGCACTGACGATTGCCACTAAAAATGGCAAGACAAAATTTGAGTCCATGGCAGCAACCAAGGTTAGACCAGGTACTTGATAGGCGGAAATGACATAAAAGAAATATTTATCAATGATGCCAGGCGCATAAGCCCAAACTAGCGAGAAGATTGCCATCATTGCAAAGCTGATGTGAACAGCTCTTAAGCGCCAGAGTTTAGAGAATTCAATTTGCATGAGGGTTAGCATTATGTACCCTCACCATTCTGATTAGAGATGAGCTGTCCACTGGTTGTTAACATACGTTCACGGTAGTAAGCACGTAGGTCGAAAATGTCTTGGCTTAGTTCCAAGATGCTAACGCCTGCATGACTCAGTACAGAACTGATTTTTGCTAGTCCTTCGTTGCTTGTGAGGTCGACAACGATATCGTCTGAGCGAGACTGCACTTGTGCCACGAAGGGCTCTACTTTGAGTGCAGCAAGTGCTTCAGGTTTTTTATCAACGACTATCTTGTACCTATCCCGACGTTGGTTCAAATTCACTTCGTCAATTAAGCGACCTTCTTCTAAAATGCCAACCTTGGTGCAGTACTCAGCTACTTCATCTAAGTGATGGGTAGAGATAAATACCGCAGCACCGTCTTTTGCAGCATCTTGTAAGACTGTATGCACCAAGTGCAAGCTGAGAGGGTCCATGCCACTGGCAGGTTCATCTAAAATAAGGATTTTTGGTTTTGCCAAGATTGCTGCTGCCAGACCCAGACGTTGACGCATACCTAAACTGTAAACGCCAACTTTGCGCTCAGCAGCATTGGTCAATTCAACTTGGTCAAGTACTTCAGCAATGCGTTCTTTGCCAATGTCGCCAAGCAGCTTTGCGTGTAATCGCAAATTTTGACGACCTGACATATAAGGGTAAAAGGCAGCAGGAGCTTCTACAACTGCACCTAGATGCTTTTTGATTTTTGGATCACGCGTTGGGTTGATGCCAAATAGGTTGACTTCGCCAGAGCTTGGAAAGGCTAATCCTGTGATTAGGCGAATGACGGTTGTTTTGCCCGCACCATTTGGTCCAACTAAGGCATATACCTCGCCCTCGTTGATTTGTAAATCAAGGTCACGAATGACAGGGCGAAGACCATAGCGTTTTGAGACATTCTCAACTGAGATTGCAGGACCTGTATGACTAACGGCAACAGATTCTAATTCTGTACTCGCTTCTGGTTTGTTGGCGAGACCAGTAGGTAACTTTAATTTTTTCCCTTGTATAGGAGACTTACGCTTTAGAGCAATCATTTATCCCTCACGTTCTATATGATTGTTAGCTAGAGTCTCCTCCCTAAATTGCGCTTATTAACTGCTGTGCTTATTAACTGCACTGGAATTGATTTTAGATGCTTGATGTCTTAGTAACCTAAGTTATGACTCATTATACCTTTATTATTTCTTTATGGTAGTAAAAGAATTTGCTATTGTTGCTGCGTTTGTAAGTTGATAGGTCAGAATAGATACGGCTATTTCATGATTTGAGATAACAAGGACACAGCTTGAAGTTTTTGGTTTTTGACCAAAAACGTTCCCAAACAACCTTGTAAGCACCTTGATAAGAATCTGACTCATGATAATTCTAATTGGGTCAGATGGGTTTATTATCCATATGCATCCGTCCTCAAGAAACTTCTAAGTTTAGCTGATATGATTAAAACTATGACTGAGTTGCCACAATCTGGGTCGCCTCAATCTGGTCAGTCTGCACGTCAGGTGCTGAACAGGATATCGACACAAACGGCTGAAGAGCTTTTTATTACCCATAAAAGGCTGGCTAGACGCTTTACTTGGCATCGTAAACTCTTTGTAGCAAGTAGAGTTGCTCTAGTGGTTGCTGTTATCGGTGTACTCCTGTATATACTTTTTGCCCATCGCTTGCTTTTACAATGTAGCCCTTTAGTTTTTTTACTGGCTCTGTTGCTACCCACTAAAGGTGGGCGAGAGCGTGCGCTCGAGCACATCGATACAGATATTGGACTTAGTTACCGTACAGCTCTTGAATATGAAGAAACTCAAAAAGAGTCTGATAATCACGCATCTAATCAAGAGATTGATTTTTCTGAACTGCTTCTAAAACGTGCGGGTTACCGCATTCGAAATCTTGAAATGCCAGATTTACAACCGTGGTGGCTGCCGATGCTAGTCACAACGCTTGTCTTGAGTTTAGTACCTTTTTTTGTTGATGCAACGCCATTGAGTTTGGCAGGGCGTGGACTGTTTGGCAACAACGCTTCACAGAATGCTGCAAATCAACCTTTGCCAAATCAGCCAAATCAAGTAGCTGTAGAAGAACAGCTTGCTGCTACCGAAGATCAAGACTTTGACGAGTTAGCTGAGGAAGAGGCTAGCGAGGTAGACGCCCAAGAAGAAAATGATGCTGATCTCGAAAATAGCTTTGAAGATAATGCTGCCCAGCCAGATAGCAATGTGAGTGAGGCTGAAGGTGAAACCCTGTCACGCTTTTTGGAAAACCTGAAGGAAAAGGAACAGGTTGAAGAGGAAGAAGAGATTGAGCAGGCAGGGCAAAATCGTCAAGGAGAACAAAGTGCAGAAGACGGCACACCAGATAGCGAAGCTGAGCAAGCAGAAGAATCTGCCCAAGATCGAAATGGCGAGCAGGGTGAGCAACGTGGGCAAGCACAAGATGGTTCTCAAGCTAGTGAGGAACAGGCTGATAACGAATCTGAAGGAGAGCAATCAGAGCAAGGTTCTGAAGAAGGGCAGCAAGAGCAAGAGAGTAATGAAGAACGTGCTGGAAGCGAAGAAGGAGATAGTGGTGAGGATGGGGATGAGGCAGGGGCTCGAGCTGAAGAAGGTGGTCGCCAAGAAAATGACCAACAGGAAGCATTCGCAGGCGAGGAAAACCAAGATGGTATGGGCAGTGGTGCTTCAGAAGCAAAAGAAGCTTTAGGAGAACGTTTAGAAGGTCAAAGACAAGCTCCTGAACTACTAGAAGGTGAAATCCTTAGTGATGAAACAACCATCGCAGGTGATGTGCGTTTGCCTGGCTCCGATCGAGTCGCCTTGCCAGATGGCAGCAGTACTGGTGAGTTCGATAAAGCAGTTGAGCGAGCGATTGCTGA
>CALDTA010000050.1:0-7582 GCA_937924455.1 uncultured Deinococcales bacterium | reverse complement strand
AATGAGCTAGCCTAGTAGTTACTTTAGTAGTTACAAAGAATCTCTTCTACTTATTGAAGTACACGATTCGCATAAACTTCTTGCATCGTAAGTGGCGTTGCTCTTTGAGTAGCAACTTCATCGGCCGTAATTGGCATGAAGTTGTTTAACAATGCATCGTTCCCCCAACTTGTTAACTCATGATTCAGAACTGCAGCAATAGCATCGTCACCTAAGCTATTCCACGGTGTCATCATGCCATTGTAAGTAACACCATTTGCAGTAATCTCACCTTGAAGACCATACAGTACAACCTGAATCAGGTAATCACGACCACCCTCAGCATTATAAAGTGCCGCTATATGTCCTTTGAGCGGTGGGAATGCACCTGGCACACCTTCACCGTTCATTTGGTGACAAGCTAGGCAAGTACTGTACGTACTACTGCCAAGCTCAGTGTCAAAACTTACACTAACAGCTTCAACGGCTTCAGTACTTGTAGTTGCACTTGCCGACATGATTTCTGTTGAACTAGTTTCTGTTGTGCTAGCTGAGTTAGTTACAGCAGCCGCTGTTGCCGCAGCTACCGTTGCTGCTGCCGCAGCAGGTGCAGCTTGTGTTGTTGTCGTCTCAGTTACTGTAGCTTGGGTTGTACTCATAGGAGCTGATGTAGTTGTCTGAATCGTAGTAGTCTCTGAAACGCCTACATTTGCTGTTGCAGTTCCTTCCATTGATTCAAGCTCTAGACGCAGCGCTTCAACCTGAGCTCTGAGTGCAGCAAGATCATCATTACCAGAAGCCACTTCAGTAGTTACAGTTTCTGTTGTTGTAACAGCTGGAATAGTTTGTGTTGTCACGGCAGTAGTTTCTATAACTTGCACTTCTTGCACAACAGGTTCTGTCGTTGTAACCATAGCTGTTGTGGTCTCTGTAGTGGTCTCTGTAATAGTTGCTGTATCTGCAACTTCAATTGGTTGAACTTCTGTACTTCCTAAAGGCTGCACACCTTCTAAAGGCTGCACACCTTGGTCAATCGCAGGAAGTGAAATCGTTGGTAAATTTAAGCTACCAGCATCAACAGCTTCACGAGGAGCAAGCGCATGTTGCTGACTCTTTGGCGCAGGACGTGCAAGTGTTTCGGCAAAATCACGAACTGGAATTTCTACATGTCCTTCATCGCCGTGACTACCACCGTGACCACCACCATGTTTCGTTATACTCACTGGTTGCTCAACTCTGTAACGGTTCATGTTGTTGGCTGTAAATAGCATAAGCATAATTGCAACCGTTATACTGCCAACCACCATCCCAGCGGTAAACAGTTGTGTCAGCAACTTGTGGTCACCCCATAAGTGCATGAAGAACATAACAACCAAGAAAAACTTAATGATAGAAAGAATATAGAGCGTCCATAGAATCAAACCATCATTATTAAAAAGTAAGCCTTGCCATTCTACAAAAGCAAATTCAAACCATGTGATAATTGCCAAAACAACCGCAATAATCAAATAAAACTTTGTATCACCTTGATTAGCATTTTTTCTCATTTAATCAAAACCTCTACCCTTACGCTGGAATACCGATGAATTCAATAAGGTACACAACTGTGAAAATAACAATCCACACAATATCAACAAAGTGCCAATACAAACCAGCAACCTCAAGATATACCGCATCTTTGCTTGTCATAGGGCGAACATAAGACGTTATTAAAAATGACAATAGCCATACAACACCAAGTGTTACGTGAATACCATGTGTACCTGTTAGGGTAAAAAAGGTCGTTCCAAAAAGGTTTTGTTGTAACGTTAGACCTAAATCAACGAAATGGCTAAATTCGTATACCTGAAATCCAAGGAAAATACTTCCGAAAAGGCATACACCAGCAGTCCATAGTCTGAATTTTGGAATGTCGTTATGCTTGAGTGAGTCAAGCGCAAGTACCATCAAGAAACTACTCATAAGAAGCACAAAGGTACTTACAGTCGTAAGTGGAATATCCAAAACATCTATTGGATATGGTCCAACTAAGCTACGCCCTTTATAAACCAAGTACGTTACAATTAACGATCCAAAAAACATACAATCTGAGGCCAAAAAGGCCCACATAAGTATTTTCTTATCATCGACAGGCGTACTACGATGTTCACTATGTCCTTCATCATGATGTGCATCATGCGCTGAAGTATTACCGTGACCGTGTGCTACTGATACCATGATTGACCTTTCGGCTGAATGTGTCTACCGCCAATACCTTCAAAGGCCCATGCATAACATCCAACAAAAACAATTAAGAATCCAATGATGACCATTAGCAAGCTACTATAAAGACCACCAAAAACAACAATGAATAATCCAAAAGACATAATGAACGGATACCAAGACTGTCCAGGCAAGTGTATGCCGTGCTCGTCATGATGTTCTTCAACGTGCTCATGCGAAGCAGCATCTGCACCATGTTCATGACTATGCGCTAGTTCAGGATGCTTATCAAACCAGTGCTGATCGCGGTGTGTAACCGTAGGGATTTTGTCAAAGTTATATACAGGAGTTGGTAATGGAATTGTCCACTCAATTGTACGACCATCCCATGGATCTTTATCTACTTTTTGACCATTTATGATGTCACGAATAACATGAACTACAAAGATGCCTACACCTATTGCTAATATATAGGATCCGATGGTAGCTAAAGTATTCAACCAATCAACGCCAAGTTCAGCAGAGTAGCTGTGCGTACGACGAGCTTGACCGTTCAGACCCGCAAAGTGCATTGGGAAGAAGGTGATGTTAAAACCCCAGAACATAGTCCAGAAAACAATCTTGCCCCACTTTTCGCTGAACATGCGTCCTGTAACCATCGGAGCCCAGTAATAGAACCCTGAGAAGAGACCAAAGATAGAACCACCAATAAGCACGTAGTGGAAGTGCGCAACAACAAAGTAAGTATCCGACTGCTGTGCATCGGCAGGTGCTGCGGAGTGCATAACACCACTTACACCACCAACAGTGAACATGAAGATGAAACCTAATGCAAAGAGCATCGGTGTAGTCATGCGAATCTTACCACCCCAGAGCGTACCAATCCAGTTAAAGATTTTAACCCCTGTAGGAATCGCAATCGTCATAGTCGTTGCTGCAAACGCTGCGTTAGCAACTGCACCCATGCCAGTTGTGAACATGTGGTGACTCCATACTGCGAAGCCCATAAGACCAATTAAAGCACCAGACATAACAACTACTGGATAGCCAAATAGTGGCTTACGTGAGAAAGTTGGAAGTACTTCAGATACGATACCCATAGCTGGGAGAATCAGAATGTACACTTCAGGGTGTCCGAAAACCCAGAACAAGTGCTGCCAGAAAATAGGCATACCACCCATTTCTGGATTAAAGAAGCCTGTTCCAAACTGTCTATCCATCATCAACTCTACAAGAGCAATTGTGATTGCAGGGAAAGCTAGAATAACCAAAAACTGAACAACTAGTGTCATCCAGACAAAGACAGGCATTTTGAACATAGTCATGCCAGGAGCACGCATATTGATAATTGTCACGATGAAGTTGAAACCCGCAAGAAGCGAAGCCAGACCCAACATCTGTAAACCAAAAATCCAGAAGTCGACTGCAAGACCTGGGCTATAGGTTGTGCTTGTAAGTGGTGAATAAGCAAACCAACCTACATCAGGTGCACCACCTAAGAACCAACTTGCATTTAGTGTAACCGCCCCAAAAAAGAAGGTCCAATAACTAAATGAATTCAATCTTGGAAAAGCAACGTCCCTAGCACCAATCATCAGCGGGGTCAGGTAATTGAAGAACCCTGCCGACATGGGCATCACCGCCAAGAAAATCATCGTCGTACCGTGCATAGTGAACATTTGGTTATACAAATCAGGACTAATAATGTTCAGACCTGAGGTTGTAAGTTGAGTACGGATGATTAGGGCTTCAATACCACCAATCAAGAAAAAGAAAATACCCGATACAAAATAAAGAATACCGATACGCTTATGGTCGATAGTTGTCAACCAACTCACTAGACCTCGTGAGCTGGTAGGTCGCTTAAATAGACCACCTGAGAAATCAGGGGCTTGTGAAACAGGTTTTCTAGAAATAGCCATTTATTTATCCCCTATCTTTGCACACTTGCTTGAGATACATCAGGCATACCTAAGCTGTGCAAGTAAGCTACAATCGCGTCGATTTGCTCTTCTTCGCCCTCAGCACCTGACCATAAAGTTGGCATGTAGTTACCAGGCTTATAAATCTGAGGATCACGAATCCATGTTGCTAAATTTTCAGGTGTATTTGGTTCAAGACCAGCAACAATTGAGCGTTGCCCATAATTAGTTAAGTCTGGATAGCGAGGGTTACCTACATGTTGACCTTGCACTGTGTGGCACCCAGCGCAGCCTTTTTGAACATAGGCTAGCTTACCTTTTTGAATAAGTGGATCAGCTGATACTTTTTGCAATGATGCGCCTTGCATACCAGCAACCCAAGCATCAAACTCTTCTGCGGTATCAACCTTGACTCTAAAGCGCATATAGGCATGAGCACCTAGGCAAAGTTCAGCACAGTGCCCATAGTAAGGCTCATCTTTTGCGCTGCCTTCGTCTGGTATGAACCACAAGACGTTGTCTTGACCTGGAATCAAATCTTTTTTACCAGCCATTTGTGGTACCCAAAAGCTATGCAAGACATCTGCTGATTGCAGATTAAACGTTGCACGTTTACCTTCAGGAATATGAAGCTCATTTGCAGTAGTAATACCCAATTCTGGATATTCAAACTTCCACCACCACTGATAACCTGTTACATTTACAACGATATCGTTGTCAGCGGTTCGAGCACTTTCTGCTTCTTGGAGCATTGTTAAGCGAACTGTTGGTACAACCATGATGATAACTAGGATAATTGGCAGAATAGTCCAACCAATTTCTAGTCCAGTATGCCCATGTGTTTGTGCAGGTATGTCTGACTTATCATGATCATCAGAAACTCGGTATCTAATAATCACAAAGAAGAAAACTGCAAAAACAAGAATAATCACTACTAAACCTAACCAGAAAGTCAGCATGAATAAATCGAGCTGTTGTCTACCAATACTTGTTTTGACATCGAAGGTTGTGCCTGGTCCCATTTCGGTACAACCTGCAAGTAAAGGAAAGAGCAATAATGCAGGAATAATACGGGCTAAAGATAGCCTTTTGAAAAATTTCACAAATCCTCCTTGAGGTGTTTATTGACGAGTGAATAAACATGCATCAACTCGTGGGATTGTATTTGGTTTAACATGCCCCTAGAGTAGCAAGCCTTTTTCCAGACATTCAATGACTCTTTGTCACATTCCTTGTCACATTCCTAGCCACAATTTTCACATTTAACGAACCGTTTGTAGCGTCTAGCACAAAGTCAAATTTGCAACGTATAAAATCGTATAAGTAATGATTTAAAGCAGTTCCACGATTCACTGCTGTCGCAGTGAATCGGCGAGCTTCGTAACGAGTAAGAACAAACCCACTTCGACTGTAGGGTTGTTACGAGGAAATGCTATTAGAATGCCATCTCGTACCTACCTGCACTTCACACCTACCTGCACTTCACAAAAAGGTACTGTACCAGCTAGTTTTTTAGAACAGATTACTAATACACTTTAGTGTAGCTGTCACGCTTCTCATTACCCATATCGCCACAATTAAGGCGTGTTACGTTTCGCCATTTTGGCCTTTAGCCTCTTTTTAGTTGTATTGACAGTACTGAGCTTGCTACCTGAACAAGAAGAGCTGACCCCTGATACGACGATAGAGCTGCAAAACACACGTTTAACCTTGTACCCACAAGCAGATGCTGAAGCTGTGTGGGAGTTCGAAGTTGATGACGTCAGTTATCGACCTGAATCAAGGCAAGCAGAGTTAAAAAGCATTGCTAATGGCTCGAGGTCTGTAAACGATGAAGTTGATTTCACGCTGAAGTCAGACCAGCTCGTTATTGATAGTAGTGACAATATTCGTGGCGATGAATTGTTTATACACTTGGTAGAAGCAGATTGGGACCTTGAAATGCTTGGCAAAGATGGACGCCAAGTATTGATTGATCAAAATCAGGGTCGCTTTGAAGCACCAACAATGCACACAATTGATGGTAATGACAAAAGTGTGGCTAGCAACGTAACAATGAACTTTGACTTAACCAATTACTCTGATGGTGGACCAAATACCATTGGCTATACCACTTTTAGCTATAACTTAAATTCTGATGCAGAAACAGAAAACTCAGAATAACAAAACAATTTGAATATAAAGGAGCTTTTCAAAATGAATAAACAACACCTATTAATTGTCTTGAGCTGTTTGTGCTTAGGGCTTGTCACATTCGGTTTTTCACAGGATACTTCTGACACAGCAGAAACTACAACCCAAGTTGAAACAACGACGAATGAAACTGAAAACACAGCTAACGCTACTGATGTCACATCTGAAACTAGTACTGAAACTAGTACTGAAACTGACGCACAAACTGAAACTACGGAAGCTGACATAACCGAAAGCAACGTAACGGAAGCTGACGCAACTGAAACTGAAACTGGCACAGCAAAAGAAGAGCAAGTAGCTACCGAAAACGAAACTACAGCTTCAAATAACAATGAAGAAACTACTAATTCAGGAGAAGTAGCATCTACATCAGATACTGAAGATACTGAGTCAGGTACGGTGTCAGATACTGAGTCAGATACAGAATCAAATGCTGACGACACAGATGCTGAAGACACAGAAAAAACGACAAAAGTAAACAATACAAATGACACAACCAATAATGCTGAAGAAAGAATCGTCACTATTGAATACAGTGGTGGTAACCGCAAATCTGTTGATCTTCGCTACGGTCCTTGGATTTACAGTCATCCTGATGCCGAGGGTATTATTGGAACAGTAGGTTCTGAAGGTAATTCTCAACTTACTGTCTATGCACAAGAAGCTGAACTCAAAGCGCCTGAAGATGTACTAATCGCAACCGCAGGTGAACGTGTTGCCAGCTTTACAGGTGGTGTACGTGTTGAACGTAAACGCTTGACTGCTTTAGGAGAATCACTTGAATACAGTGAAGAAACAGGTTTTGGTGAATTACTAGCGCAAGAGCGCATCAATATCACAGTTAGACCAAAAGAAACAGACGGTGATACAACCGAAATTCAAGCTGCATCAGCCACATTTGATGTGGATACAGATGTCAGTGTTAGTCGTGGTGGTGTCACGCTTCAAAGTGGTTCACAAAGTGGTGAAGCTGAAGAAATCACCTTTGAACAAGGTTTGGATTTAGCGGTCATGATTAGTCCAAATGGACAAGTTACACTTCAACGTAGTGGTGAAGATAGCAATTTAACCATTACTGCTGACACGGTACGTGTTTTGACTGAAACTAAAAAACTTATGGCCTCTGGCAACGTTAAGTTAGTGGATGGTGCTATCACTACTACTGGCGAAACTGTCTTCTTTGATGATGAAATCGAACGTGCTGAGGTGTTTGGTTCGCCTGATAATCTTGCTGTATCTACTGACTCAGAATTTGATGTGACGATTAAAGGGCAAAGGCTCGAGCA
>CALDTA010000049.1:0-4676 GCA_937924455.1 uncultured Deinococcales bacterium | reverse complement strand
TGCTTAGAAACCCTAAGCCCCGAACTTCTGAAGCACAAGTATCTGAAAGTCAAGCATCCGAATCTCAAGTAGAAGAAGCAAAAAGTGCTAGTGAACTGGCTTCACAAACAAACTTAGAAGTTAAACGTATAGAAGCAGTGTTTACAGGTGAAATTCTTGAAGAAGATTTTACGAGTCGCTTCTTGGCACAAGTACCTTTTGCTCAAATTGCTACGATTACTGCACAAGTAAGTGAGCAAATTGGTGATTTTGAAACTGTTGAAGGAGAAGACGGGGAATACCGTGTTGACTTTACAAGTGGGTATGCCTTGGCCCAGATTAGCCTAGATGCAGAAGGTAAAATCCAAGGCTTATTACTAACAGACGTCATCCCAAATGTTGCAGATCTTGATGAAGCTGTAGCAGCCTTTGACGCACTTATTATGGGTTCTACACAAGGTAGTTTACTTATTCAGAAATATGATGGTATGGCAAGCGAAATTGTAGTTGAGCGAAATAGTGATACGCCCTATGCTGTTGGCTCTGCTTTTAAAATAGCTGTCCTCGCAACTTTGCAAGAAGAAATCAATGCTAAAAAACGCAACTGGACGGATGTTGTAAACTTACAAGAACAAGACAAAAGTTTTCCTAGTGGTACATTGCATCATTGGTACGTAGGTGCGCCATTAACGCTCGAAAGTGCAGCTGCACTTATGATTTCTCGCTCAGATAATACTGCAACTGATCTTCTCATTAGGACACTTGGACGTAAAACTATTGAAAGTTATCTTGTTAAGCAGGGAATCGTCTTAAATCAACCTTTTCTAAAGACCCGAGAACTTTTTTATTTGAAAAGCGAACCTTATGAAACATATGCTGAGTCTTATAGAACTGCCTCTCGTGAAGAACAACTAGAAATTTTAGAAGTCTTAGCAGAACGAGCTCGTCCTGCTGTCTCTGAAATTCTAGTAGGCGGTGATGCACCTTATCTTTTAGAAGCAGAGTGGTACTTTAAATCACAAGAGTTGTGTAAGGTTATGGCGCAAGTCAAAGACCTTGAGCTAATGCACATTGAGCCTGGCTTTGTTAGCCGTGATGGTTGGTCAAAGCTTGCTTATAAGGGAGGCTCTGAACCAGGTGTGTTGAATTTTAGCTACTGGCTCGAGCCCACCCCAGAAACCCCAGAAACTGCCTACTGCGTCATTGTCACTCTAAACGATACTGAAAAAGCCATTAACGAAAGAGATTTGCAAACAGTGCTTAGTGGTATTGTCGAAGTTTTAAAAGACTAATTTTTCCATTATGTTAAAGAATCTAATCATCGGTGCGGGTCTTGTAGGTCTTGCAGGTCTTGCAGGTCTTGCCGTAGTAGGACAAATGCGACAAGCAGGTTCCGATTTCGAAATCTTTGAAAAAGAAGACAAGGTTGGTAGTGTATATTTTGGTAAAATGAACTGACATCAATCAAACTCTCAAAAAATATTAAAGAAATGTTTCTGTTATAGGCATTCTGTAAGCTATATAAGAATCTAATGATTTCTTTAAGCATTTAAATACGGTACTAGAACTTATGTCATCGAGCAGCGTAATAAAAAACGTAATTAAAAAGAGTGAAGTCAAAAAGAGTGAAGTCAAAAGAAAACAAGCAGACTTAGATATTCGAGCAGCTAACTCTTTTTATGACCTTGAGCTGGTTGAACATAACCCAGTTATATTAGGTCGTTGGACACCTGAATTCAATCCTCCCAAAATATGTATGCACTACATGTCCAAAAATATTCAACAGTTAGGCTATAGTGTTGAAGAAATTATTTCGGGAGAAGTGCTGTGGGTTGACTGTATCCATCCTGATGATGCAGAGGCAGCTTTTAAAAAAGTATTTGAATCAGTCAGGTCGGGCGTTACCCACTACCAGATGAAGTACCGATTCAAATTAAAATCAGGTGGTTACAGATGGATTCAGGATAATGCAACCATAGTTCGTTCTGATGATGGTCATGCCATTGCTTTCCAAAGTGCAATTATTGATATTACAGACATGAAACAGGTTGAGCTCGAGCTCAAACAAAAGAGTAAGTATTTAGAAGGTCTTTACGCAACCTCTCTAGAGCTTGATAACAACTTAGGTTTACATCAGATTTGTGCGTTACTTCTAAAAAGATTGTCAGATTTATCAAGAAACAATAATACCTACATTTCGCTTCTTGTTGACAAACAAGCAGAAATACTTGAGTATGTTGCAGGAACAGGTTTGTATGAACAAGTTATTGGTTATCAACAGACAAAGGAGCAAGGAATAGTAGGAGCGGTTTACCGTTCAAAAGAGGCTGTATTTTGCCAAAATTACCAAGCGTCAGAATTTGACACGTCTGGTATATTTGACAGCGTTAAAACAGTTGTTACGCTTCCTATGATTAGCTCTGGAGCAGTTATTGGCGTTATTGGTTTTGCAACCCAAGATGATCGAATTATTGATGAGACCACTCTAGAACTATTAAATAGTTTTGCGAAATTAGCTGCTGTTACTTTAGATAATATCAACCTGCATTCAAAGATAAAATGAGAGGCTATTCGTAACCAATCTCTTTTTGCAATTAGTGAGGCAGTACACAACAGTGACCGTCTTGACTTACTCATGGATGATATCATCGAACACGTTCGTAGAGCGTTTGGCGCACGCTGGGCAATCATGTACAAGATTGATACGACAAACGAGATTGTAGAAAATGTAAGTACTGCTCTCAAGGCTGATAAAAATAATGTTGTAGATGATGTTTTAAAAATTCTCAACTACGAAGAGTTGCATGAAGGTTTAAGTGGTTGGGCAATTAAGAATAAAAAAGCAGCCTTAGCTCTTAAAGATATAGTTGATATTAGAGAATCAGAACAAATAAGGCAGAGCATGGCTGAGTACGACATAGGCAGTGTGCTTGTTGTTCCTTTTTTGCATGAAGGTAAAGTCGAAGGTACTATTGCAACCATCAACCATAAAAATGATCGTAGTTTTAATCAAAATGATGTTGAGCTTATTACTTCGATTGCGAATCAAGTGGGTGTTGCTGTATCGAATTCAGAATTGCAACGCAAGATAGAACATCAAGCCTATCATGATGTGCTTACAGGTTTGCCTAATAGACTACTTTTTGAAGTTGCAGTTGAAAAAGTCCTTGCTAGAGCGAGGCGAAGAGATTTGAATTTTGCAGTTGTTTTTATTGATCTAGATGGTTTTAAGCATGTCAATGACACGATGGGGCACGACATAGGTGATTTGCTCTTACAAAGAGTGGCTGAACTTCTGAGCTCGCGTACTAGAGCAGAGGACACCTTGGCACGCATGGGTGGTGACGAGTTTGCTTTGGTACTTACAGACTTAAAGTCTCAAGAAGAGGCTGTTGCTATAGCGAATGACTACTTGGGTCTTTTACAAAAAGAAATTATCATTTTGGACTATACGATACGAATTGGTGCGAGCATAGGCATCAGTCTGTTTCCTGAAGACGGTAAGGATTTACAAACACTTCTCAAAAAAGCTGATAGTGCTATGTATCAGTCAAAGAACTCAGGTAAAAATAGTGTTAGCCTCTTTACGAAGAGCTTGGCAAAATCAACACAAGCAAAGGCAGAGCTGGAGTCCGATTTAAAATATGCTTTGGAGCAGGGGGAGCTCGAGCTGCACTATCAGCCTCAGTATTGTTTAGATAGTGGGCAGCGAATCGGTGTTGAAGCGTTGCTCCGTTGGAATCATCCTGAAAAAGGCAATATACCTCCAGATGTGTTTATACCAATCGCTGAAGAAAGCAATCTTATTATAGATATTGGTACTTGGGTGCTGAATCAGGCTTGTATACAAAATGTAAAGTGGCAAGCTATTGGTTTTGATCCAATTACTGTTTCAGTAAATATATCCTCACGACAATTTGAAAGAGATGATTTTGTAGAAGTGGTTATTGCTGCTCTCAAAGAGAGTGGTTTGCAATCTGAATATCTTGAGTTGGAAGTGACTGAAAGCGTTGTAATGCAAGATAAAGAAATAGTCATAGAACGCCTAAGCTTACTACGACAGTTAAACGTCACGATTGCAATTGACGATTTTGGTACAGGATATTCTTCTTTACAGTACCTTCAAGATTTACCTTTGGATAAGCTTAAAATTGATAAATCTTTTGTAGATAAAGTTGCTAAGAACAGCGACTATCCTATAGTTAAAACTATACTTTCGCTTAGTCAAAACCTTAATTTACAAACTGTTTGTGAAGGTGTTGAAACTGAAGAACAATTAGATATTCTACGTAAGCTTGGTGCTAATTATGCACAAGGATTCTATTTATCAAAACCGCTTAGCGCAGATAATGTCTATGCTATACATGACATGATAGATGATATGGATAAATCTACATGCGATGAAGCAATTAGTTTTAGGTGTTAAGGATTGGCAATCTAATAACATGAACAGTTATACTAAACTGAAAGAAGAAAGTCATAATCCATTAGCAGAAAAAGTTGTCATCAGAACCGAAGGGCACACAAGTTACAACGCTTCGATATGTTTGTGATTATGACATTTATGATTCACTTCGGTATTAGATTTACAAATAAAGCATAATTCAAAATGACTTCCTTGAACTATGGGGTGTTTCTTGGATACGTCAATATCAAACTGTGCAACTTATTTGGAAGTCATTCCTAATCACTAATAA
>CALDTA010000048.1:0-4650 GCA_937924455.1 uncultured Deinococcales bacterium | reverse complement strand
GGCACTTTCATTAGCATTGAGAGGACCATAAAAGAATGGAAACTCAACACCCTGTGCTCGAATTGGAATCCATAACCGTTCACTAAAGAGCAAGTTAAGTTGCTGCGTTACAAAATCTTGTGTTTGGGTTTCTGGATTTGCAGTGTTGCTTGGAAAACGAAGCATAAAGTTTTGCAACCAGACTATGCATAAGCGTAGTACAAAAAATCCAAGAATGATATTCCAAAGCTTTTGTATAAAAGTATAAGGACTGAGTGACTTGCTTAAGGTTGCCATTGTTGTGCTGTGCATAGCAGCCACAGCAAAGAAGAAACAAAAAAGCCTAAGTACCATTGTAATTGGATACGTTTGACTGTCATCCCATATAGGCAGTTTAAAGGGCCATAAATAGACTAAAGATATTGCAACAACAACACCATACGTCAAAAACAATAATAGTATTGGATGTAAAAGATGCTTTAGACGTTGTGGGTTTACACAAAGTTTTGCAAGTGACCATAAACCAATAACATAAAAGATGCTGTTTGTAATGAAATGATTACTGCGCCAGAGGTTAAGGTCGGCAAATCGGTTCGCATATGAGCCACCGAGCATAATATGACTAAGAAAGTCAAGCCCTGTAAGCGCTATCAGTAGCCAAACTGCTAAAGTATTCAAAAAAAATGAATTATGTGGATTGGTGTGGCTTTGCGACATAAATGGTGTCGTTAATCGGTGTTAATTGGTGTTAATATTAGCTTTTAATAACAGGTTGTGCTTGCGTTTTCTTTCTCCAGCGATTATCGATGTAAAAGAAAAAGATGCATGTATACAGCAGTGTTATGACTAAAATGATGAGCTGCATACGTAATTCCTGACTTAGTAAGAGTAGCGCTACTGCTCCACAGGCAAGCATCAGTCCATATTCTATAAGCGTCGTGTGTTTATGACTTAAACCTGTTGTTAGGAGACGTTGATAGTAGTGTTCTCGGTGCGGTTGCCAGATTTTTTTACTGCTCAATGCACGCTTTGCTAAAGTGATAGTTGCATCAGCAATGAAAGGTAGAAAAACTAAGACAGGGAAGTAGATAGGCCAAACTTCATTATTCCAGCCATAGAGTCCAAAAGCTGCAGCAAGAAAGCCAAGACTGGTAGAGCCTACATCTCCCATAAAGATTTTTGCAGGAAAGAAATTAAAACAGAGAAATGCAAGTGCTGCACCTGAAATGCAGAAATTTGCAACTACAAATCTAATATCATCTCCAAATAGCGCTGTTGCAAAACCATAGGCTGCAAAGCCCAAAAAGGCCATCCCCCCAGCTAAACCATCAATACCATCCATGAAGTTATAAAGGTTAATCATCCAAGCAGTTGCAGTGATGCACGCTATTCGAAATATCCAGTTGAGTTCTGCATCCCCTATCATAAAGTACATAAATAGCGTTGCAGCTAAAAAGTGGATAAAGAGGCGAATGGTTATATTGACATGTCTTACATCATCAATGAGTGAAATGCCTGCGATAAGCCCTGCTAAACCAAGGAGAAGCCAAGCAGATTCTAGACCTAAAATAAGCCAACCCACTGCAATTGCTAAAACAATAGCTACACCACCAATACGTGGTATCGCAACGGTGTGTGACGAACGTTCATTTGGCTGATCTAATACATGCTTTGAAATGTTTGGTTTTAATATGAGTTTTATGATTAAAAAACAAACAATGAATGCGAGTAAAGGGGTTCCCAGTTGCAGAGCACTAAGCGACATGAGCTGTAGTATATACTACTATTGTAGGCTTTGTCACGGATTTTTGGACATAGGATTTAGATGTAGATTAGGTCTAGAGTTGAATACGGAAATATAAAGATTACATGAGAGTACTATAAGTTTCTCTTACTGTTTTCTGTACATGCTTTTTGTGTGACTGTGGGTTTTTTATAAAATTATGATTTAGGTTTATCGACTGTTTGAGTTGGTTGAAGAATAATTTTAGTTTAATTTTTATTTAATGCGTTTTAATGTTAGAGGCTAGTGCTTTAAAAAGTGGAAATATGAGGGTTTATAGGTATCAATGTATTGCAAAAGCATTGCAAAAGTATTGAGAATGTATTGCAAAAGTATTGCAAAAGTCTGTGCCCATAAGCTTTTGACAGTTTATGTTCCCAAACATACCCTTTTAGTTTCAGTTGTGGCTGTACTAGTTAGTTAATCTTGAAAAATAGTAAGCTTAGTGCATAATTATGGCTGTAAATTTTTATCAATTACTTGGATTAGAGCAAAGTGCTGATATAGATAGCCTAAAACGTTCTTATAGGCAATTAGCTAAAACTTATCACCCAGATAGAAATGCCAGTGATCCTTATGCTAAAGAGCTTTTTCAAAAAGTTAATGAAGCCTATGCTGTTTTGAGTGATCCTGTGACAAGGGGTAGATATGATGACTTTCTTGCAGCGAAGCAACAGCAGTTGCAAGGTAGCTATCGTCATCAAACAAGTACTCAAGTAGATAGACAGGTAGATAGGCACAGTGTTTTTGATACACTCTTAGACTTTACGATAGATAAAGATACTGAGGTATGTAATGGTGTGGTTACTGAAGCGTTTTTTGAAGGCTCGAGCCCACCCCCTGTCCCTCTGCTAGCATCGAAATCAAGCTTTAAGCTTTCACAACTCCCTCTTAGCCACTATTTATGCCTAATACTAATAGCCACCATTTTTATGTTTTTCCCTAGTCAAGGGGGAAGGCTAGCTTTTGCTTTAGTCTGGCTCTTCTTTATGGTTCACGCCTTACTTTCGAGTTGGTGGATAAATAAAAACCGTTTCAAGTTCCCAAGTGATGAACTGGCTTCAGGTGGACTTGTCCTCATGACACATGTAATTTCTGCTTCCTTAAGCATGGTATTTTTGCTACCCTTGATCTTAGTAATTTACTATATGAACTAATTCAATTTACTTGTTATTTGACAATTATTTGATAAAGTCAATAATGACTGAGCTAATAGCTGAGGGAGTGCTGTGTTAGACCATTCAATGCTTAAACATATCAACAAAGACCGTATCCTGAATCATCTAAGCGAAATGATTCTCATCCCTAGCATCAACCCATTTGATGAAGAGGCTTCGGCTGGCAAGTCTGAAGCTGCTATGGCGAATTATTTGCTAGACAAATTTAAGGCATTAGGCTTAGAAACTGCCCAACATGAAGTTGCCCCTTTTAGACCTAATGTTTGGGGGAAACTAAGAGGAAAAGGTAAGGGACCAAGCCTTGCACTTATTGCCCATATGGATACGGTTGGTATCGAAGGCTATCAAAATCCTTTTGAAGCTAAATACAGTGATGGCAAAGTCTATGGACGTGGTTCATGCGATATGAAAGCAGCCTTTGCATCATTTCTGGAAGTTATAGAAGTGATGAGAGAATCAAATATCGAGCCTGACGGAGATGTTTATATTATCGGTGTGGCGGACGAAGAGTACCACATGATTGGTTCAAAATCCTATCCTGAACATGGACCGAAAGTTGATTTTGGCATCGTTGGCGAACCCACTGAGCTTCAGATTTGCCCTGCACATCGTGGGCAATATGGTTTCAGGATTGCTGCGATTGGCAAGTCAGTTCATTCAGGTCAAAAACATTTAGGTCAAAATGCTATTTACGATATTGTTCCACTTTTAACAATGCTCCAAGAATTCGATAAAGATTTACAAGCAGGCGCATCACATCCATTGTGTGGAACCTCAACTTGTAGTACGAATGTGATTAGTGGGGGCACAGTTTTATCGATTGTACCTGAGCGTTGTGAAGTTGAGATTGACATCCGTCAAATTCCTGGGGTGACTGCCGAAAGTGTCAGGCAAGATTTAGAAAGTCGCTTGGCTAAGCTGATGGATGCATATCCAGATAAGCGCTATGAAATTGTTGCTCAAAGTTGGGACATCCCAGCCCATGAGGTACCATCAGATTCTCCTGAACTTAAAAAACTAGCTGGTCACTTTAAGGCGCTATTTTCAAAAGAGGCTGAGATTGTTGCTTTTCCTGCTGCTACAGATGCACCAAATATGGGTTTTCCATCGGTTATATGTGGACCTGGGGATTTAAAAAATGCCCATACCACCAATGAATTTGTAGATTTAGATGAAGTAGTTGATGCTGCTAAGCTTTATCTAGCATATATACTAGATAGCTGAATTTTATGTAGTTAGTGAATTAAAAACTATAAGCCAAATAGGAAGGGTGAAGATGTAGAGTAGGCTAGAAACCAGAATGACACTACTTATAATCTCCAAGCCTTTTTTATCATCATAAGCTAAAATATAAGCATTGATACCTGTTGGACCTGTAGATAATATAAATAAAGCTGTGGTCATTTCTATAGGTAGTTGAAATACATAATGTGTACTTAGTAGCACCAAGCTAGGTAACACGACTAGCTTCGCAATGATGATTGCAATGGCTTTCTTTTGACTCTGTAATTTGAACTGTGCAAGTGATGCACCAAGCACAAGCAAGGCACAGGGGATAGCTGCTTGACCTATCATGGTTAGTGAGTCTAGTAGTACTGAGGGTATTTTGATACCTAGTTTGTTTAAAGCCAGACCAATGATTAAGCTGAGGACGATAGGATTTCGTAGCGTTTTTTTGAGTGCTGCAAGAATATTTTTTAAGGGATTCTG
>CALDTA010000047.1:0-7997 GCA_937924455.1 uncultured Deinococcales bacterium | reverse complement strand
TCTCTTAAAGGAACTATCAATGCTCTCAATTCTGAAACAGTTGGGCTTAGCTATGATGTTCAAAGTTTGAAAATCACAAATCTCAAAGTAGCTGTTAATGAACATTTCCCAAATGCTGATAATGGGGAAGTTCTCTCAATTGCAAATATAGACACAGGTGTTGCTAAAATAAATAGCCTAACCTTAAACTATGCTGCAACCCTCAAACAAAGTTCACCAGCTATCCTAAAAGGTACTGCAACCGTAGAACTTTATCTGGCAAGTTCTTCAGAAACAAATCTTTATCAAGCTTCAAACCTTGCAAAATCAGTTGAAGTAGACATCACTGGCGATACACTAACTGGACAGCTCCGTGTGGAAAATCCATTGGTGGCAACAGTCTTAGCCGATAATAATATTCGCTATGGATTAAAAATTACAGGTAATGCCATAGGCATCGAGGCAACTGCTAACAGCGGCAATGAAGTCACTTTCGAATATGAAATCACACAGTTAACTGGCACTGCAGGCGTCGGTTTGTAAACTACAGGTTTATATTCTAAAATAAAAAGAGGTTGCCTTTTTCGGCAACCTCTAACTTTTTGTGGAGCTGAACAAGTTAGCTTTTAAAAATTTACACCTTAAAAATTTACACCTAGCGACATGCTCAAAGACATACTCTGATCTGCACCAAAAGGACTATATTCTGTTCCAGTATCGCCGTAACCATAGCTATAAGAAAAACTTGGTGTAATATTATCTATACCCCTATAGCTCAGCCCTAGATTGATTCTGCCTGAAGCATCATTCAAATTACCAATCCAAAATATAGAAGGGGTAAGTTTACTCTTTAAGAAATCTGGTGAGCTTATGCTCAAAGCGCCATAGTGTTGACCACGGTTAAATAAATCTGCAACAGAAATTTGACCTTGTGCTAGCAATGCACCAATGGCTTGTTGATAATCTTTAGCAATGCTTATGTCAGCGTAACCTAAACCATTAAAGTAGTATTGTCCAAAAGCAAAGATGGAAAAATCGCTTTCGTCATTGCTATAGTTATAGCTTGCACCAATGGTACTAGAAAAGTATAAATCATCAGATGTACGTGCGCTCACACCAAGTGGTGAAGTATCGTCAAGAACAAGAAATTTCTTATTGACATTGCCTTCCAACACTGCTTCAGCAAAAACTGCAACATCACCAATATTGGTTGATACTGTGCTCATAAGCGACCAAGGATTATCAAACTGATAGACACCACCCACGGTGTACTCACTTCCACCAGCCAAAAATTCATAGCGAGAAGCCAGTGCAATCGGGTTGCCATTTTCAATATCATCTACTAGGGCATAACCAGTAAGGTTATTATTTCCAATTGGGTACTGTACTTTAGCAGCAACTGGTCCTGCTAGTTCAGCGTCTGGATTTTCTGGATCAATCGTTTCGATATTTATTAGATTAGCTGGACTAAAGAAACGTCCTACACCCCAGTTAATCGTTTGCTTACCAGCACGTATGAAAACTTGGTTATTGATATCAGTATCGATGAACATTTCACGCAAGTCATAGCTCAAGCCATCGTCAGTATCATAATCAATATCGCCTTTGATAAAGCCTCGTAAATCTGTACTTGGTCTAGCATCTAGGAATATACGAGCGCCAAGATTATCAAGACCACTCTTGAAAGCATCTTCAGCATTCTCTGCATCAGGGTCGTAAGTAAGCTTTACAGAGCTACTGATTCGTCCACCAATGTCTACAGTTTCATTCGTTAGAAGCTCATCAGATGCAACAACGTCAGTTGCGCTAATTTCAGAAACTAGCCCACTACTTCCACCGAACAAATCATCTTCACTACCTGACGAATCACTTCCACCAAAGAGGGCATCCTCATCAGTTGAGCTACCATTATTATCACTACCACCAAAAAGTGCGTCTTCATCTACACTTGAATTATCCTCGCCTTCATCACTATTATCATCACTGGCACCAAATAGGCTGTCTTCAAGTGCGCTGTTATCGTCTTGAGCAAATGAAAAACTAGGTACTGCTAGAGCAGCAGTACCTAAAAGTAGGACGAGTAAAAAACTTTTATTAAGTTTCATTATCTGTTGACACGCTCAACATAGGCCTTGGTGAATACATTATCTGGAATGTCAGAAACTGATAAATCTGAAAAAGTGACTGTAGTTTTTGCACCTTCAACGAGTTCATCAATATAGATTGCTTTATCGGCAATGAAGTTATCGCCTGCTTTAGCATAGCTTGGGAAGTAAGAAGTTCTTAGCAAACGCTTAGTGAGACTGTACTCCTGAGCCTTTAGTACAAGGCTGTTATCTTTTGTGACAGATATTGTCATGAATGGGTAGGTAACCTCGTCATGAACTGCTTCTAATTCAAGCTCCCAAACATCAAATTTTCCAAGTGTACCTTCTGTACTAGACATTACCTTGTAATCTTCAGCAAGGCTCGAGGCCTCCCAATCAGAGTTCCTAGCATCACTACCCTCAAAGCTCTCTGCCAAAGAGGTGAACTGAAACTGTCTACTTTCAGGGTCATAGAACCACAAACTTTCATCAACACGTAGATAGCCTTGACCAAGCTGTGTTTCAGGTTTTTGAATTAACAGCAAGAAAAGATCATCAGTGTCTCTACGGAACATCTGCACTTGAAGCGTTTCATCGCCATCCACGGGATCACTGCTTTCAATGAGAAGGTTCATTGCCAAATCATCTGTAAAATTACTACGTTCATCAATGGTTTGAAGCATAGCTTGAAAATCTGGTTCTTGAGCCAGAGCGCTAAAACTTATTAGAACAGTAAAGGTTAAAAATATAGATATGAGTTTTTGTTTCATAAAAAGTACTCCTTATAGCTTAGTTATACGAGAAAATTCGTGAGCTGACTGAGGGGTGGATTGCGATTCTGAGTGGTGAGTTCTAATAATTCTCAAAGATGAATCTAGCTCCCCTTTAGAAAAGAGGAGGACTAAAAACATATTTGTAAAGAATCAAAGCTTCCCCCTTTTTCCAAGACTGAGGGGGATTCCGCTTTTAAGACCTTAATGCTTCCGCAGGCTCTAAATTCGCAGCAGCCCTTGCAGGGACCAATACAGCTAACACACTCATGATGCAAAGCAAAAGTATGTTTACTGAAATCCTCGGAATTGAGTTAGAGAAAAACAGTTTGCCTTTATTTAAGAAAAAGGTCCAGTCTTCATACTGATTAAGATCAATCGTACCGAGTCCAAACATAACCAGAAGAGCAAGAACTAAACCAATGACTGCACCAACAAGCGCTACAAAAAGTGCTTCCCAAATAAAAATATTGCGAATCGCTGCTTTTTGCACACCCATAGCACGCATGGTGCCGATTTCCTTGGTACGCTCTAACATAACCATACGGTAAGAATTCATCAATCCAACCATGATGATTATCAATATGATTACAAAGATTCCGAGTGCAATTTGATCTGCAGCACTGAGTGCATTATTCAGGAATGAAAGTATGTCGTCTACGTTTTGAACGTCGTACTTCGTACCTTCCCAACGATCTTCTTCATCTATAGTGTTAGACGGCGGTGGTCCAAAAATACCACCTTCATCTTCGCCTTCTTTTGGAACGACTGTACCAAGCTTTGCAAGTTCGGCGTACAGCGTGTCAGTGACTTCACCAACTTTTTTAACATCTTTAAGGTAAATATTATAACTCTGAAATTCACCTGCATTCATGTCTAGTAAGGTATTGAGTTTATCGATGTGTGTGTAGGCAGAAGCTAAAAATGCCAAATTGCTTTTAACACTTCCAGCAATAACTAAGTCATCTACATTAACCTGACCGTTAATTGTCTCTGCCCTGACAATAATTGTTTCGCCTACTTCTACACCCAATTCTTCTACAGTATCTTCAGGCAAGATGACTGCATTTGGATTACTGGCAAATATTTCAGCACCACCTTCTACAAACTGAAGGCTCGTTAGGAAAGCTGTTTCAATATCAACATCTACACCTGTAAGTAAGACATCTTCCTGATTACGATTTCCAATAAGTAATGCATTCGCAAAGGTTCTGAAATTTGCCGATAAAACCTCACCTTCAATACTTTTAACTGCTTCTTTAATCGTGTCACTATTGCGGATAACATCGATTTCGGTACTTCTATCGCTGACCTCCGTACCAGCAATATACATGTGCCCACCAAGAATACCTGAGAAGTTATCTCTAATATTTGTACTGAGACCACCTGTAAACCCGTTAATCAAAGTGAGGATAAAAAACCCAAATGCAATAGCACTACCTAGCAAAAGGCTTCGTCTAAAATTCCTCATGACATTTTTATAAGCGATTCGAAATGATTGCATAATTCTCCTCTTAATTTCCTTGCATCGCTTTTACTGGCGAGATGCCAAGTGCAACCGAAACAGGGTATAAACTAGCAACCAAACCAATAATAATCATGACAGCAAATGAAATGACTATAGATATAGACGATAATGTAGGTTTTAGAACTGGACCACCAAAGAAAATCTCAAGAAAATCGTTAGGTGCTGTGATACCAAGATTGTTAAATAAAGCAACAATAGCAACACCCACCAAAATACCAATGATGCCAAAAACTATAGTTATCATAAGAACTTCAAGGGTAATCATAGAGCGAACAAAACCACGTTGACCACCGATTGCCCTTACAGTGCCAATTTCACCAAATCGTTCGGTGACTGAAATGACCAAAGTATTCATGATGATGATAATAGCGACTAGCGCTACAACTGCAATAAGAATGTTTAGAATAATTGCAAAAGCACTAGCAAGACCTGCGAAGAAACCTGCACCAAATTTCCAGTTTTCCACGACCGCATTTTCTGCAATAAGTGGTGTTGATGCTTCGAACTCTTTTTTGACTCTGTTAGTGGAAAAGCCGTCTTTAAGCTTTACGAGCATAAAGTGCCAAGCGTTGTTGTCTAAGGCTAAAAATTGTTCTCTGACCGAGACATCACCTAAGATGTTATCGAAGTCTAGGCTCGAGCCCCCCTCAGCATCTGCCACCAAATCTCCCCCGAAGAGATCATCCTCAAGACCAGCTTCTAAACTACTGGACTCTCCAAATAATGAATCTTCAGAAATATCTTCTTCTGGCGCTTCTTCAACAACTTCCGTGTCCGAAGCTTTAAATGCAGTTAAACCATTCAAAGAACGAAGGGTACTAGCATCTACAAAAGAAATTCTTTCAAGCGCACCAGCAGTATTTTTATATTCACCAATACCAATAATCGGTACTTCACGAATTTTTGCACCCGTAATATCATTCACACTTGCTAGCTGAATAACATCACCAATTTTAAGTTCAATATCTTCTTCTTTCAAAACATCATCAATCACAGCTTTAGAAATAACAATGCCACGTTCACCTTCTTGAAGGTCTTCACCTTCAAGTAAAGTAAAGCTATCTGCAAACATTGCACGATATTCATCTGTTTTGACTGACCAAAACAAAGAAAACGAAAGGATTTCATCATTTTGGCTGATTGTACCCGCACCAGTGAGCATTGGTGTATATATCTCAACTGCTTCATGTTCTGCAAGTTGGGCTTCTATTTCTTCAATATTTTCAAGCGCAGGTATTCGCCCTCCAAAACCACCAATAAAAACAACAGAGTCATCACTAGTGTTACGAAAAATGATGTCACTAGTGAAGTTATCAGTATAGGTTTGTTCCATACCTCTGGTAACAGTTTGAATAACAGAGTTACCAACGACCAAGAATGCAATGCCTAAAGCAATCAAACTGCCAATAATTAGCGTTTTGATTTTATGCTCACGTAGATTGCGAAAGGCAATCTTAAGGAGAATCATGCGCCAGCTCCTACCGTTTCTTGTTGAACATGACCAACTGATGCACCACCTGAGTTAGTATCTACATTAAAGTCATCGATAACGACACCATCTTGCAGTTTGATAACATGGTCGGCAATTTTTACTACATCAGGATCGTGCGTACTAAAGATAAAGGTAGTCTCTAGTTCACGGTTCATCTGGCGCATAAGGTCCATGATTGCTTCACTGGTTGAAGAATCAAGGTTTGCTGTTGGCTCATCTGCCATGACAATGCTTGGTTTGGTTACCAATGCTCTTGCAATCGCCACACGCTGACGCTGACCACCAGAAAGCTCATTTGATTTGTGAGTACGTCTATCGCCTAAGCCGACTGCATCAATCAGATAGTCAATCCACTCTGCTTGTTCTTTTTTACCCCGACTACGTTTACCGAGCAATACAGGAAATTCAACATTTTCGTAGACATTTAGTACAGGGATAAGGTTAAAAGACTGGAAAATGAAACCAAGTGATTTGTGTCTAAGCCTAGTAAGAGCTTTATCTTTTAAACCACCTGTTTCCACACCATCAATAACGACACTACCACCAGACGGTGTATCGATACAGCCAATTAGGTTGAGAATAGTTGACTTACCTGAACCTGATGGACCCGTGATAGATGCAAATTCACCCTTATGGATTTCAAAATTCACACCTTTAAGTGCATGAACCTCAGTCTTTCCAAGCGGATAAACCTTTGTTACGTCTTTCAGTTCGACTATTGCCACGAATGTAACCTCCGTATTACCGATTTTGCTCTCTTATACCGTGTCCGAAACTATTATGTAATAAACAAATGAGTTAGGGCTATCATTTGCTCAACCATAGTCTGTACCTAATAGTCTGTACCTAATAATCTGTATCTAATAATCTGTGAGTTACCTAGATATCTCCATAAAAATGACATCAGACTAAACTAATCAGACTAAACTAGGGATATAAACGGAATTGGTATTACTTTACATCAAAGCACCTTAACAAAATGCCTTACCCTTGCTATTTAATAACAGTTTTAGCAACTTTACTTCACTCTTTAGAATGAGAGTCCGATTCGTTACTTTAAGTTTAGTATGTGGTGCTTGCTTGGATTGTAGGCTTTCCTAAGATTCTTAGGCTTCTTTTTACTGAACAGCTCAACTATGTTTTCTACAACTCATCAACATAGTGCTCAATCGCCTTCTCAAAAAACTCAGGCAAATCCACATGAAACTTTTCGTAAAAAGCTCGAAATCTTGAGTCTTCTGTATACAACTTTCCCAAGCCCCTAAGCACATCATGACTTGGTTCATAAAAATATCTTAAATTCTGATGCCAACGTGCAACCAGCGCTTGCACTGCTGCACTACTTGGTGATTCATCTAAATGCTCTGCTAACTCAGTGTAGATTTCATCTGCCTCAGCCAAAATCTGCTTTTGCTTATTTTTAGAGTATTCTTTCCACTTTCGGTTTGACTCAGCAACCGTTTCTTCACCCCATTTTTCAATAGCTTCTTCTTCGTAGGCTGCTTGGGTAGCTTCGTCAAAACCTTCAAACATATCTTTTGTTGCCATAGACTTTATAGACTTTGTAGTCTTTGTTCCTTTCATATGCTTCAGCGTTGTGTCAATTGTTGTAATTAACTTCTCTAGTTGTAGCGCTTTTTGCTTTAGGCTCTGTCTGTGTGACTCAAGTGCTTCTTCAACATCAAAATCATCATTATCTAAAATCGTTTTGATGTTTTTGAGGCTAAAGCCCAACTCTCTATAAAACATAATCTGCTGAAGTCGTAACACAGCGGTTTCATCATAGTAACGATAAGCATTTTCACCAATTTCTGATGGGGTCAATAAGTTGATTTCATCATAATAGTGCAAAGTCCGTATACTGACTTTGGCAAGCGTCGCTAGTTCTTTGACAGTATGTTTTCTAGTCTGAGTACTCATACATGATTTATCATGAACTATTACGTAACGTTAAAGTCAAGTGGTGTGTCCACATATTTAGTGAGTAATAGTTAGACTTGCAAGAAATACTTTGGAAATTCTATATGGACACACCTTAGAGTTTTTTCACTTCGTTACAAAAACGTCTTAAATACTTTTATAATCGATATATTCCTTAAATTTCGTACACACCCAGAGGTGTGCTTAAGTAACATCAATCT
>CALDTA010000046.1:0-4832 GCA_937924455.1 uncultured Deinococcales bacterium | reverse complement strand
TTGATGAAGCGACTGCCAACCTTGATCCGAGCAATATTGAGCGTATTGAGAGTGTTATTAGGAAAGAAGCAGCAACAGGAAAAATTGTTTTGGTTGTAACGCATAATCTGGCACAGGCACAGCGTATTGGTGATAGTACTGCTGTTATTTATGATGGCAAACTGATTTGCCAAGATGTTAGTGAATTTGTGAATACTGAACATCCTAATGAATTGGTACGGGATTTTGTAACTGGACGACTTATCTACTAGTCTGGCATCTTTACTTTTTTCATCTAGAAATTATACAAATAAGCTATACTTACCTTATTATGACGAAGCTTTTTAAAAGCCATAACCCGTCCAGTAAGCCTAGTGTTTTTCTAATAGTTAGCAGGGTGTTCTGTTTACTGATGCTATGTCTACTGTTGGGAAGTTGTGCATCTCGAATTGCACCTGCTACTAAAGATGCAAATAGTCAAATGCAGCAAGAGAAGGTCACTAAGCCTAAATCTGGTGATATTGTCCCTACCTCAAACGAGGTGTTGAAGGATTTTCATATACGAGTGCCAGATAGTATTGCTATTGGCGAAGCGTTTGAAATCAGACTTACAACAATTGGTAGTTTGGGAAGTAAGCCATTTTTTGTAGATGATGAAAGCTTGCAACTGAATCTAACAAGTTCTATCGGGAAGATTGAACCTGCATCTTCAGAAATGCAGGGAGGCATTGCAGAAATTCAGGCACTGCTTACAGAGGTTGCGGCTAGCAACAAAACTGTTGAATTAGAAGTATCCCTTAGAGATATCAATCAAAACTTAATCACTAGAGCTATTGCCTTAAATATTAAGTAATTTGTAATAACTACAGCCTACAATAATGCCATGCTTGCGAAAGTCAGTTCGGCTGCGGTTCTTGGTGTAGATGCCTTTGAGGTAGAAGTAGAAATAGATATTTCTGGTGGGCTACCTAGTTTCATGGTGGTTGGCTTGCCCGATGCTGCGGTGCAAGAGTCGCGTGAGCGGGTTAGAGCTGCAATCAAGAATGCTGGCTTTCCTTTTCCTGCAAGTCGTATTGTTGTCAATCTTGCTCCTGCTGATGTTCGTAAAGAAGGACCAGCCTTTGATTTGCCGATTGCTATAGCTGTCCTAGCTGCACAAGGCATAATTCCACAAAAAGCTTTAGAAAAGGTTGTAGTTAGCGGAGAGCTATCGCTTGATGGCATTATTCGCTCGATTAAAGGGGCTATCAATATAGCGCTTTATGCAGCCCAAGCTGGTAAGGCGATGGTTGTTGTTCCTCCTGATAATGCTGCGGAGACAGCCATTATTGATGATGTTGAAGTTTTTGCACCAGCAACACTTTTAGAGGCAGTGGAATTTTTTCAGGGTAGACGGAAGCTCGAGCCTTCAGTTGCAGAAACACTCGATTTTGAAGAACACTTTTTAGATTTAGCAGATGTAAAAGGGCAAGCTACTGCCAAAAGAGCTTTAGAGATTGCCGCAGCAGGCGCACACAATTTGTTGATGAATGGACCACCTGGTTCAGGTAAAACGATGCTGGCAAGACGTATACCAAGCATATTGCCAAAGCTGAGCCGAGAAGAAGCGATTGAAGTGACTAGAATCCATTCTACCGCAGGGGTCCTAAAAAAAAGTGGTTTGATTCAACAAGCTGTGTTTCGAGCGCCACACCACACTGTTTCTGATGCTGGTCTGATTGGTGGAGGTTCGATTCCAAAAGCTGGAGAGGTATCTTTAGCGCATAAAGGTGTGTTGTTTTTAGATGAATTTCCAGAGTTTTCTCGAAACGCTTTAGAGGTACTGCGTCAACCACTAGAAGATGGTTTCGTGACGATTAGTCGGGCTCGAGCCGCCCTCACCTTTCCTGCAAAGTTTATATTGGTAGCGAGCCAGAATCCCTGCCCTTGTGGATACTTTGGTGACAGCGAGAAAGCTTGTACATGTTCTCCAAATAGTCGACAGCGTTACAAAGATAAAATCAGTGGTCCACTGATGGACCGAATTGATTTACGGGTAACTGTTCCTAGATTGGTTGCTTCTGATTTAATGCACGCTCAAGCTGGAGAATCTAGTTGTAGTGTTCGTCAAAGAGTACTAGCTGCCAGAACCGTTGCTATAGAACGCCAAAGTGTTCCTAATGCTCAGCTAGCAGGACAGAAGCTACGAGAACATACCGCATTAGACGCAACGTCCAATGCATTTGTCCAAGCAGTTATCAAGCAGCTTGCTTTATCTGGACGTGGCTATGATCGTTTGATGCGAGTTGCACGAACTATTGCGGATTTATCAGGGGAACAGAGTGTGAGTGAAACCCATATTGCCGAGGCAGTTACTTACAGGGCAAATGAATGATGTCTAAAAATAACTTCTAAAGAAAAAAGCTATCTGCTTGTAAGGGAAAAGTAGATAGCGAGTGCGTCCTTATTTTGGATGTTAAGGAGAATTAATAGCTAAGTTATCCTTTGCAACAAAACGCACCTTGCGGGTGTTTCCTGCGGTTTTTTCTTGCGGTTTTTTCGCAAGCTCAAAAACACGCTAGCTTCATCAACATTCAATTTGCGGATGCACTTGTAGATAGCATGTAGGTTTGATTGTATTATTATTGTGGTTTTAGATGTTGTGAGCTAATTTTGGTTAACTAGCAGTCCAGGTTCTTGCACCCCAAAACATAACGATTAAAAGAACAATGCCAGCAAAACTTCCTAATGACTCCGAAATTCTTGCCCACCCAAAGTAAAGCGTAACACTTGTTAGGATCGAATAAACTATTGCTAGTTTGATGTCGAACATGCGGAAGTCTTGTAAAGTGACCCACAAAAAGCGAACTAAAAGTGCTGTTGAGATGATTGTCAAAACAAAGAGTATATCGCCACCAGCGATATCGTAATCTAGAATGCCTGTACCAACGATACGCATCCAAGCTTCTTGAATAAGCCCCATATATTGCCCCTTGTAAAAAGTAAAAATATGCAAAAACAAAAGTGCATTAGCAGAGTGCTCTGCTAATTCTTGTATTAAGTGTAGCAGTTAGGCTGAGTTATCAGGTGAACTGAGACTGAAGGTTTTGTAAAATTGCCCTTAACCTAATCTTCAAGAAGCGATGAGCTTATTATAGCGAAGCCTTTCTAAATAACCTATTTTTATAACATTAGTTTTACTTGGAGCAATATTTGCAACAGAGGTGGTAATACCGTGTCCGAAAATTATTGCTTTTTAGATGATTATGATGTTCAAGCAAAAAGTGTCACTATTCTTACTACTCTGAGTAATATACACACTGTGTGTAAAATGTGCAAGTTAGGTCATTTTGCTTTTGTTCTACTTAAATAGAGGAGAAAGCAGACTCCTCGGGTTAGTACATCAGGTTAAAGGCGTCGGAGTTTACTAAACTCCGACGCCCAAATTTTTGCTTAATTGTTTTATATAGCTTTTGCTTAATTGTTTTATATAGCTTTAGTTATGAGTGATTGCATCTACAGGATGGATATCTGTGAGCGTAATTTTCTTACGTGTGGCAGCATCTTTGTTTTTCGCTTGATCTGTAGACTCGTCTGAATTAAAGACATAGGCCTGAATTAGTTCTGCTCCTTGAGCCTTGTTCGCAGGAACAGCTTGATTCACCAGTAAGTCAATTTCCATAACTGCATTTTCAGCTTTACTTTCTAAAGCAACATGACTAAAGCCTTCAACATGGAAGTGATAGCGGAAGGTTTCGTCCAGTGGTAAGACAACCGCACCATTTTCATCGAAGCACGGTTTGGCAACATCGGCAAAGTAGATGGTTTGCTTGTTGCTACCAAAGAGCTCGAGCTTCAACGGTGTAGCGTCACCATTCATGCCAATCACGAGTGCATTTCGGAAATAAACCTGACTGCTTATCGTTAAGATGCTTGCCTCTTCAGGAAGTTGCCACTCAATACCTGTTTCAGAAAGCTCTGTAGGATTGCGAAGTAAAGTCAGTTGTCCAGCATCTTCACTGATGCCTTCACCATAGCGTTGCGCTTCTAATAGAGCTAAGCTCTCGCCTAAAGCAAAGTTTTCTTTGTTCGGTGCGTCTTCTGGTAAACTCTCGCCCATTTTTGATTGTAAGCTAAGACGTTTCCAGCTATCTGAATAGTTCAGAATTGCATCCCAATCAAAGTTTTCACCAAGCATGAAACTGTGGTGTGCTACAGCCATGACATTTCCTGCAATTGAAAAATAAGACGCTGCTTCACGGTGATAGCGTTGACGCTGTCCTGGCTTGAGGACGTCATACATAATTTGTCTGACAGTTTCGTTGACAAAGTGCCAGCCCTCATCAAAGACGAGCCAACCTCTGCGCTCGAGCTCATCCAAGTACGGTGTTGCACCAAAGGTGTTTAAGAACTCTTGGGGTAACGCACCAGGGTGAATCGAAAGCTTTTCAAGCATGTAGCGTGCTTCACGGCTAAGATAGCGAGCCTCTAATTTGTACCGTGCTTGCACACGTCTTAGTGTAGGCATAGCTCCTGTGTAGCCCTCTTCTGGACGTAGTTGCATGAGTTCATCTAAAAAGCTGATGTGTCCACCAGATGCTTGATAAAGTCTAGCAGCTTCGCTAAATGGAATGTCTTTTAGGAAGTGGTCTCGAGCTTCATTCCATGATAGTGGTGGTAGGTCTAAATAGAGTGTGCGGTCTGGTGGATAGGACTCACGTAGACGCAAGACTGAACTAGAATCTTCACCAAAAGCAGAACACTCAATCACCCAGAGATTTTCTTTATCTTCAACGATTTTATGAAGCATCTCAGCTGTAAGCGTCAAAGGTTCACGGAAATAGCGCAATGCTCTCGTTTGACCGAGTGGTCCT
>CALDTA010000045.1:0-3111 GCA_937924455.1 uncultured Deinococcales bacterium | reverse complement strand
AGAGGTTGCTTCTTTCTTGTGGTTAGGTTCTTTGAGCAATCAGTTACCTGAAGTTGATTTTAATACTGGTTTAGAGGCAGATTTATTTAATGGCTTAAGACCTTTAGCTTCTGTTACAAAAGAACAAAGCATTTTTAGTCGATACCAAATCTTATTGGCTGCTGCTGCGTCAAAAGACATCTTTGCAGCAGAACTGACAGAAGAGGCCATAGCAAAGACAGGGGTCAAGATTTTGCAGCTAGCTGCTTGGGCGTGTTCGCTTGAAGATAACGAAGATGAGTTTGAATATCAAGCAGATATTGCAGAGAGTTTGACAAAGAGATGGTTAGCACGTTCTTCACATAAAACAGATATGCGCTCAAATATGCGTAAACGTGATTATCATGCTTTGGTCAATGCTGTTTTGATTTTGCTCGCAGAACATGAATTAAATGCAACGACTTTTGCTGCAAGGTGTGTGGCTTCGGCACGGGCAACTGCCTATGAAGTTGTGGCTGCGGGCTTAGCTTGTTTGAACAGTCAACACTATCGAGGGCACATGGCTAGGATTGATGCTTTACTCGAAGAAGCAAAAACACCTGATGGTTTGGAAGAAACGCTCAAAGCTAGGTTAGGACGTGGGGAAGAGCTACATGGTTTTGGGCATAGACTTTATCCGACAGGTGATCCACGAGCGCAATTACTGACTAAGCTTTTACAGGCATATGCTTCCGAGACAGAAGGTACACAGTTTGCTGTTAGAGGGCTCGAGCTTGGTCAACAACTTCTCAAGCGCCCACCCGAAATCAGCTACGTCATGGTTTGTATGCAAAGAGCCCTCAACTTACCAAAAGAAGCCCCACTAGTCTTTTTTGCTGTTGGACGTACCGTGGGTTGGATAGCCCACGCTATAGAGCAGTACCAGAAAGATCAGCTCATAAGACCAAGAGCAACCTATGTTGGAGAGTTGCCAAAAGCTTGACAAAGATTGTGATGTAGCCCGCAATTGCAGTATAATCCAGTCGATACTCCAATCGAGGATTTTGGAAAATAGTTAAGGAGAAAAGATGTTGAATTTTGATCTAAATTGGTTAGCTGTGATTGTTGCTGCAATCGTGAATATGGTTGTTGGTTCACTTTGGTACGGTCCAATCTTTGGCAATGTTTGGATGAAAGCTGTAGGCAAAACAAGAGAAACACTTGGTAATCCTGTCGTGCCGATGATTACGTCTATGGTTATGAATTTGTTAGTGACGATTGGTTGTGCAATTATCCTAAACAATATTGCAGGGCTGAACCTTGGTACAGGCATTTTGGTAGGTTTAGTTATTGGTCTTTTATTTGTGACAGCCTCTTCTTTTACAAGCAACGCCTTTGATGGTGGTAATCGTCTGTTACCAGTTTTGTTTGGTGCTTATCAGACGATAGCAATTACTTTAGGTGCTATTATTTTGACGCTGTGGCGTTAAAAACATGTGGCGTTAAAAACATGTGGCGTTAATCTTCAGATTTAGACTGGTTTTTCTTGAGCATTTTTCATGAAATCCCCTCTCATACTAAATTGAAAAATAAATGTCATAGTTCTCTTGTTGCATACTTCGTGAAAAGAACCGAAAGATAAGCATTTTCTCTGATAAAATACTTCTTGAAATTACGACACGCTTAATTCATCTCGGTATAACTCCCCTTTTTTCAAAGGGGAGAACACTTAACTTCTCCCTTTGAAAAAGGGGGATTCTTGTTTTCTTTTTTATATTTTTGTAATGAGCCAAGCCTACCAAGCTTTCGGCTCATTTTTTTATAGGGTTTGTATATTTGTTCGAAACATGCAACCAGTTCAATTGTCGGATTTGCTAAGGTCTCTTGCTTTAAAAATAAGGTATACTCCGACTATGAATCTTAAGATTAATCAACAAGACTATTCTGTTTCTGACGATGACAACACACGCCCACTGCTGTGGGTTTTGCGTGATGAACTAGGCTTAACAGCAACTAAATTTGGTTGTGGTGCAGGTATTTGTGGGTCTTGCTCGGTGCAAGTGGATGGTGTGACCATGCGTTCCTGCGTGACACCGTTAGTGGCTGTAGAAGGTAAAGCTGTTCGCACCGTTGAAGGCTTAGCTACCGAGAATGATGCAGGCGAAGAAGTGTTGCACCCTGTACAAGAAGCCTTTATCAAAAACCAAGTACCGCAGTGTGCATGGTGCATGTCTGGGCAAATGATGACGGCGCTTAGCTTCCTAGAGCAAAACAGTGACCCTTCTGAGGAAGAGATTGTCAATGCCATGAGTAATAACTACTGTCGTTGTGGTTGTTATGTGCGTATTAAGGCTGCGGTAAAAGACGCTGCTGGCATAATGCAGGAGCAACAATCATGAGTCTTGAACCAAATAATGTTGAATCTAATAATGTAGATGTAGCTAGCGAACATCAAGAAAAGAAAACGAAAAAACGTCGCTGGCGTATGTCACGAAGAGGCTTTTTGATTGGTCTAGGCATTACAGGTGTGGGTGCTGCGCTGGGTGTACGTTATGGTTTGCCAGAGGCACAGCTCAACATAGCTGAAGGTCTTGAAGATTTTGAAATGGGTGCTATCGACGCTTCGCCAGTTGCTTGGTTTGAAGTAAATCCTGAAGGTACAATCTTGTACATGCCAAAAGTTGAGATGGGGCAGGGTGTTCACACGGCGCTTAAGCAGATTGCAGCGGAGGAGCTCGAGCTCCCTTGGGAAGACTTACAGGTGGTCTCGAGCCATACCAACAGCGGTCTAAAAGATTCCTTCGGAACAGGTGGTAGTACCACTATTCCATCTCTCTACACACCACTGCGTGAAGCTGCAGCAACTATGCGAGAAATGCTAAAAACTAAAGCAGCAGAAAAGTTATCGGTCGATGCTGCTGACTTAACGGTGGCTGATGGAATAGTTTCTTTAAAGAGTGATGCAAGTAAAAAACTAAGCTATGCTGAAATTGTTGATGGCGTGAATGAGTGGGAAGTTCCTAAGAAAGCACCTGCTCTAAAATCTCGTGCGGACTTCAAATACATCGGTAAGCCGATGGAACGTGTCGATTTTCAAAGTAAACTCACGGGTAAAGCAAAGTACGGCTACGATATGCGTAAAGAAGGCATGTT
>CALDTA010000044.1:0-3669 GCA_937924455.1 uncultured Deinococcales bacterium | reverse complement strand
GACCACCAGTGTATGGCTGCACTACCGTGGTCTAGTCGTATTAGCACTTGCCTTTGTAGGTAATGCCTTTTGTGCTGCTTGCCCCCTCATGCTCACCAGAGGCATTACAAAACGCATAGATAAGCTAATCAACTACAAATTGACTTTTCCAAAAGCGTTAAAAAATAAATACCTAGTTATCGTCTTGATGCTGCTTTACTTCTTTAGCTACGAATTCTTTGACCTATGGGCAAGTCCTTGGCTAACAGCTTGGCTAGTGATTGGCTACTTTTCTAGCGCACTCGTCATTGACACACTCTTCCCTGCTGGCACATTTTGCAAATACGTCTGTCCGCTTGGCAATTTTAATTTTGTTGTCTCGAGCCTATCTCCAAGCCAAATCACCGCAGTCAACACTTCGGTTTGTGATTCTTGTAAAGAAAAACCTTGCTTGCACGGCAGAGAAAGTTATCACGAAACGCCTTCACTACAAATATCAAATTCAGCCTTTATACCGCTTGGTGATATTACTAATCCAAATGGTCAAGGTTACTTCCCTGGCTGCGAAACCAATCTCTATGTACCAACCATGACTTCAAACATGGACTGTACAAACTGTTTTAACTGTGTGCGAGCATGTCCGTATGACAATGTAGCCTTTACCCTAAAAGCACCCACATGGGAAGCGAGTCATGCAGCTTGGTCACCTATCAGCGCAGGTAAGTTAATCCGCCACGGAAAGTTAAGCATCATGCTATTGGGCGTCTTACTAACTTACTATGGTTTGATGAACGCTATCGCCATGGTTCCGCAGTATTATCACTTTGCGGATTGGCTAGCACGTACCTTCGGTTTAAGTGCAGTACCTTCTACCGAGGCTGGTTTACTAGCACTATTTTTAGCAACCATAGCGATTGTCGGTTTAGTACTAACTGGCATCATAAGTTATCTTGCGGACTTACTGGGTCAAGGCAGCGCTAAGCTATCAACTTCGTTTATGCGCTGGGGATATGTAACTGTTATCTTAGGTGTAGGTTTTTGGACAGCTCACTATATCTTCCATTTTCTAACAGGTGCTTTAACCATCATTCCTGTATTTGAACATTTCTTTGCCTTTAGAGGCTTTGATGTTGACCCAAATTGGCGTTTATCCAAAATTGTGCCAACAGCTTGGCTCTTTGCTATCGGTGCAGGCATCACAGGAATTTACACACTCCTAGCGCTCTATGCAACGCTGCGAATAGCTTTTCGCAATTTTGGCAAACGTGCAGTGATTGCCATGTGGCCAATGCTCATATACGTATTATTCTTTGCTGCTTTTTCACTTCTGATTTTGGCACAACCTATGGAAATGCGTGGCACAATATTTGGTCCAAGCTTTTAAAAAACAGTTGCCATTTGTTTGAACCAATATCCAAATCTATTTAGATAGACTCTCTATCTTTTCCTTCTCAAAACACGCATAGCAATCCAAAAGCAAGCTTAATAAAGCTCTTCGCTAATTTATTTAGCAGTTCCACGATTCACTGCAACAGCAGTGAATCGGCGAGCTTCGTAACGAGTAATACCGAAGTGAATCATAAATGTCATAATCCCAGTCAATACCCAAGGTTTTCAAGCCTTTATCCTTCGGTTATTTCGCAATCTTTGCGACTATATCTTTATGACATTCATCTTTCAGTTTAATATAACATCATGAATTCGATTATAAAAATGCCATGAACCATCTACTTGAGTTTTAAAGATATCTCCTCCAAATTGGTCTTGTAGTACGAGTGCTGTTACATTACATTGACCAAGAGCAGGATTTTCAGCTGACCACTGTTTACTGGAGTGAATAGTCCAACTTTGGTGTAAGGCTGACAGAACTTTTTGTTCATTCATTAGAGTCTCCTTACAGTTATGATGCAGATTTAGCAAAGTGGCTGAACCACTCTTTAAAGTCAGGCTCGAGCCCCAGCAACACTTTCGTCAACTCACCTCTTTTGGGTCTAGTACTATATTTCAAACCATTTTCTTCTAACTGCTTTTGTAGTTCAAAAACAAAGTCCCAACCCTGTTTTTCAAAAAGTACATTGGCTTGTAGACTCATAGTGCCTTGAAACCACAACATGTCATAAAAGTTGAGCTTGCCCTTTGGAAATTCAAAGCTTCCTAAATCTCGCTTTGTTGGACTGCCGTATTTGCTCACAGCCGACCATGCTAAAAAACGAGCTTTTAAATCTTCTTGCCCACTACTATCTAAGGCAAGTAAGTAGATGTATGTAGCGAGGAATTCATCGAACCAACGCAAACCTGTCCGTAAACCAGATAAGTTTGCAATAGCATGACCCCATTCATGCCCAGAGAGCATATCCAAAAACTCAGTCACGTTTTTGCTAGGTGAAGTGTAGCCTTCTTTGGCAGCTTCTAGGTAGATGTCATTGAATTTGGCGAGCATACGCTCTGGATAGTTTGCAGATAGGATGATGCTAACCTTAGGCGCTTTATCTTCTTTTTTAGGTTGATTGCGGGTGAAGGGGAGACCGTAAGGGTATCTATACAGCTTTTGCCAATCAGAACGGTTGAGGACTAAGAGCTCGAGCCTACCCTCTTGCCATAGTTCATGAATCTCTTGGGTGTGTAGTCCAAGCAAAAATTGCCGTAACTGCTCAGCACGACGTTTACTATTTTGTGAGCAGTGTAAGTCAATACCTTCTAATGCAAGACCTTTTAATGCAAGATTTTTTACAGGATTATCTAATTCTTCTGATTTTCTGCGAGAGCTTGTTTTAAACACATAAGGACTGTGGTGCAGTAGAACTTTGGCAAAAGAAGGAGGTACTGAAGAGGGCATGTAGGTAGTTTAACTTGACAACTGCTCTAAAATCAGTGATTTGCTGCGATATATTAGTAAGCGATATATTCTTGCTAAGTTGTTGCGTATGCGTTTTATACCTAAAAGTTTTCATATTTGATTATCTTGGCTCATAAATTGAATAAACTCTCATATATATTAAGCAAATCTTAATAAATTGAGGAATTTCATTGGTGTAAGATTAATTTGGCTTCAGAATTAGTAGTTATGTACATGGCATAGTGTTGAGATACAGAACGGTTAGATATAGAGCGGTTAGATATAGAGCGTTGAGATACAGGGATGTTGAGATACAGAGTATTTAGGTATAAAGCGTTTAGGTATAAAGCGTTTAGGTATTAATAAGATAGTCCATCCTCTAACTAGTATCTAACTAGAAGCGAGCATTAGATGCCAGTACTGGGATTAAAGAGTAGGGATTGAAGAGGTTGAGATGTTTATTCAAAATGTAGCGTTACTTTGCTTTTCAATGATTGTGCTGGGTGCGGTCATTGGTTATGTAACACCACATATTAGAAAGTGGTTTTTTAGGAATGTTTTTGATCGTTCAGGCTTCGACTTTGCAGGTTTAGAGTCTAAAGGTTCAGAGCCTACAAGTTCAGAGCCTACAAGTTCAGAGTCTACAAGTTCAGAGTCTACAGGTTTAGAGCCTAAAGGTTCAGAGTCTACAGGTTTAAATTCTAAAGGTTTAAATTCTAAAGGTTTAGATTTTGAAGGTTTAGAGTCTGAAAAACTAGATGTCGATGTTCGTGAATCAAGACAGCAAAGTTATCATAAGTCCGATGATTCTGAAGAATTGAATCAGCTAAAACAGCTTGTGCAACATAGAGAAG
>CALDTA010000043.1:0-5638 GCA_937924455.1 uncultured Deinococcales bacterium | reverse complement strand
GCAGTTAAACCCACAATACTCTGTGCACTAGCACTGGTCAAAAGCTGCATCGAACTAACCAAAAGTAGGGTTAGAAAGGCTAGCGATAGTGTTTTGAACGTTTCTTTCATTATAAATTTATCTTTTTTCTTTTGTGAGGCGACTATCAGACCGTTTTCTGACAATCTATACTTTTCTTTACGATATTTTTCTTTTTCGTATTTTTCTTCTTGGGAGGACATCTTCAAAGAATTCATGACTAAATACCCCCTTTAACTTCTTCGGCAAGCTGTGGCAGGTTAGCCTGTATCAGACCAGCCCATATTAGGCAATGCCTAGCTTGGTGAGAATACTTGTATTTCACAGTATTATAATTCACAATATTGCCCCTTCTTCTTACTGAATGGAGTGACCAAGTGGCAGGACTATCCTGCCACTTAGTCATAAATGTATAGCTAAGCATTAAAACTGATTGCCGCCGATAATATCGAGGCTGATATATGGACCAGAGGTATTGAGTAAGAGACCATCATAGCCACCAAGGCTATAGCCAATGGTTAACCATAATTCCTCAAGTACCTGCGCTCTGAACTCTACAGAAGCAGCCGTTTCACTTGTGCCAAGGTTTGGCAACATAGCGTAGTGTCCGAAAGCACCTAAGCCGATATTAATTGCAGTATCGACGTAGTAAATACCACCGAGTTTAAACTCGAACATATTCGCAGTAGGATCACTAAAGCTGATACGGTAAGCTGCGCTAGGTCTTAGCTCAAAGCCACTACCTAAGTCAAAGGTCGGAGCAACTTCACCTGCAAGTTCAGTAAAGAACTCATTGGTAATGAAGCTATGTGTTGTAAGTAAGTTCAAGCGCTTCTGCTTAAGTGCATAAGACAGCGAGGTCTTACCTGATAGAGAAGGCATGATTTGATAGACATTATCAAAGGTGACTGTCTGGTTTTCATCAATCTGACCATACAAGCCTGCATTGATACTAAAGCGCATATCGCCTGTCTTCGGTAAACCAATCTCACCACCAAGAATGCCGTTGATTCCGCCATACTGGAAACGCAGCGCACTTGCTAGTGTTGCCTCACTCGTATTATTCGTGAAGTCGTGGTCATACTTACCTGTAACTGTAAAGCTTGTTGTTTCGTTTAGGAAGAAAGGTACATCAACCGTTAGGTTCGCCTTGTTACCTAGACCACTGAGTGTTGGCAGTGAGTAATCAAATGAGATATTTCCTGATCCCACTTTTTGGTCTAGTCCAATTGCACCAGCAAATTGTTGTCCCCATACGTAGTACAGCAAGCTATTTACCGATAAGTTCTCGTCAATATCTAGAACAATACTTAAATCAGAACGTGCTTCTGCATTTGGATCAAATGGCTGGTTATGTGTGAGATTCATCGTTAGATTATCTTGTGAGTAGAAACCTCTCAAAATACCATTGATGATTTGTTGCTCCCACGTATAGCCAAGACCTGCACCGATACCAAATGGACCAAAGCTTTGCTCATAAATTGCTGAACTCTGATTGATGTCAAAGTTACCTAAGTGCTCGAGCGCCACCACACCACCATCCCAGCCAAGGGTGTAGTGTAATCTGCCTGTGCCATTAATCTTCAGCAGCTGAGCAGTGTCGTTGTAAGAAAGGTTGATTGCTGCGCCAACTGTCTCGTTACCACCACTACCAGTTAAAGTGTAAACGTTATTCTGACCAACACCATTAATCAGTTGACCACGGTAGGTTGCCACGACACTAAAGTTCTCTGGATAGAAACCTGCCTCAGCACCAATGTTGATGCCACTACCAAGGTTGGTTAAACCTGCCCCGAAGGTAAATGTACCTGCGGTATAGTTTGCACCCGCACCATAGACAAGCTGATCACGGTTTGTAGCGAGTGGCTCGTACTGAACGACTAGGCTCACTGCTTTCGTTTGATCAGTTGGGTCTTGTGGCCAAAGTGGTTCTTTTAGATGAATAAGACCTGTTGGATAGTCAATGGTGTAATCCGTTAAACGCACCAAGGTTCTTGCTACATCACCAACATTGAGAGTGATATTTTCTTTACCAACTGTGATAGCATTTCCGATGCTATAAACTTTTGAGCCATTGAGAATATATGGCGGTTGATTATCAAAGGTAATCGTTTGTGTTCCTGACGCTGTGTAGCCAGCAAATGCACCAACTTTAAGCGGTCCACGTGTTTGTAAACGTAGCGCAGTAATGTCTGGTGAATTACCTTGTCCAGGAATTGGCTCTGCGGCAGAGTAGTAACCAACTGTTACGTCTGGCGTATCATAGCGAATTGCAATGCCATCTTGTGAACGTAAGGCTGGACCTGCTTCATTGGCAGCACCTGTCAGGATAAAACGAGGATTAGTAGAGATATAGTGCGATAGACCTCTGTCAGTATCGAACACAAAGTTCATTGGGTTCAAGCCAACATCAATAGCAGCTTGTAGTGTACCTGGACCAATTGGATACTCCAGATAACCTCTAGCAAAGATATCCGCACCAAACTCTCCACCTAGGAGAATTGCCTTAGCACCTACATGATAGGTAAAGATACTTTCTCTCGCACCAAGAAGACCTAAGCTCATGCTTCGCTGTGTTGAACCGTAGAGAACTTCTAGATCTAGGTTTTTCACTGTAATCTGTGGCTCAAAGCGGATGGTTGCTTTACCATCTGCATCAAAAGCGACTTGATGACCTGTGATATCTGTACGAGCATCTGCATCTATCAAACCAAGATTTGAACCAATCGTTACATGCTCATAAGCGCCAATAAGCTGCTCTGGAAGCTGTAAACCAATTTCAATCGGTTGATAATTACCTACATTGAGTTGGTAGCCAACTACATCTAAATCACCCAGTTTTTGCATTGGGAATGTCGGATCGTCTACTGAAATACCCAAGCCTGCAAGTATGTTAAACGACGCTTCACCCGCAACCATATTTTCACCAATAGCTGTACGCAAGGTAAAGGTTGGCTCTTCAACTGGGGCTAGCGGTCCTTCGTGACGTACACGGTAACGAATTTCACCACCGTGAATCATGCCAAGTACCCAGTACAAGCGACCTTCTACAAAGGTAGGATCGCCGATTGGGTCACCGTTGAAGGTGCTCGAGCCCGGAACATAGGTCGACCCAGCTGGAACCCAGTGGGTAATCAATACACGGTCAACCCACTCTGCATGACCTTCACTATCAAACTCTAGAGCAATGTCAGAGTAGCGCTCTTGTATAAATGGTTCAGGTGCAACGACTTCTGGACGTACAACTGTGATATTCGCAGTTGCACACTGTTCACCAGATTCTGAAGTGATACAGGCACGGTTCACCAGCACATCTGGCGCTGACTCATCAACGATAGCAGTCAGTGGGAACAGACGCTTTTCACCCGCAGGTAGCGAGAATTGCTGATTAATGCTTGTACCTGTTAAACCACCAGGAAGAATATCTGATAGCGTAACCATACCTTCTGAACCACCCGTGTTAGTCACAGTGATTAGGAAACTAGCAGGCTTACCGACTGCGGCAGTTTCTTGCATAGCTTGTTTCACAATGCTAAAGGCAGCAGGTACAACAACAACTGGTTCAACAATAACTTCTGGCTCAATAACTGGCTCTGGCTCAACAATAGGCTGAACAACATGCACAACTGCACTAGAAATTGCTGTTTGTCCTTCGCTTGTTAATGAAGCATAATTTGTAATTTCTTCTGGTGCATCTTCAAGCACAATCGCACTAAGTACGAAGGTACGTGTTGCTCCAGCATCCAAAACAAATTCTTCAATCAAGTTGTTACCTGCAAGATATTCTGGCAGATAATCTTCGATGATAAAGCTTCTTGCTTTCGTACTATCATTCTTGGCAACTAAAGTAAACGTTACCGTATTGCCAACTTCTGTAAAGACTGGCTTAACTTCTTTAACCAAGACAATATGACTTTGGTCAAATGGATGTGTTACTGAAATCACTGCACAATCTTGAACATTGCCAACACTACTTGTTAGCACTGCACAGTTCTCAATGCTATCTGCTGCAGATGCATTGACCACTGCGTCAATTACGTACTGCACACTTTCGCCTGCGGCAAGTGTCTTGAGCTGATGTAGACCTTCGCCTGTTAAACCTGATGGCAATGTATCTTTCAACTCAAACGTGCCTTCACTCTGACCAACATTACTAACAGTAATGCTGTACTTCAGAGGATCACCAACATTGATATTGGTATGGCTCGCTTCTTTAACTAGTGTAAAGGCAGCTGGACCAAGAGGTGGCGGTGGTGGTCGTAAATTGACAGCAGCACAGTCTTGTAAGCTACTACCTTCAAACCAAAGCTCTGCACAGTTGTTCATATCAGTTGGTGCAGAGGCATCAACTACAGCACTGAGCTTCCAAGATTCGGTCTGTCCAGATTCTAGCTGGTAGCTTTGTTCAAGACTTTGACCATTCAAACCTGCTGGCAATCTGTCAATAAGCGTGAAGGTTCCTGCGCTTTCGCCAATATTGCTAACAGTCAGGGTGTAAGTAATCGTATCGCCAACACCTACTTGTGTATAATCAGCAACCTTACTCAATCTAAATTCTGCTGGACCTGCTGGCGCTGGTGCCGGTGGTGCTGGAGGAGGTGGTGGTGCAGAAACATATACTGTTGCACAATCTCTATAAGTACCGTAATCCGATATAACATCGGCACAGTTTTCTATATAGTCATAGACTGTTCCACTTGCAACCGCATCAACAACCCAACGTTGGGTTTGCCCAGAGGCTAAATCATAACTTTCTTCTAAAGCAGTACCTGTCAGACCCGCTGGTAATACATCACGAATCGTAAAACGACCTGTACTTTGCCCTGAATTACTGACATCAATTGTATAACGTAAAGTCTCACCTGCTACAACCGTACTCTTATCTACTGATTTTATAACAGCAAATACAGGTGGACCTGGTGGTGGTGGCGGAGGTGGTGGCGGAGGCGCAGCCACAGGACGAATTACCGCAACAGTCACACACTGTGTAGCGTCACCGTCTGCTGACCAAAGCTGTGCACAGTTTTCAATATAGTTTGGTGCACTCTGATCAACTTGCGTATTAACAACCCAATATGTATTTTGTCCTGGTGCTAACTCGTAAGTTAGATTCAAATCATCACCAAGAAGCCCTTGTGGTAACTCATCAACAAGTTGGAAACGACCTGTACTTCCACCAACATTAGTAACTGTGATGGTGTAATTTACAGCGCCACCTACAGAAACTTGAGATTGATCAGCAGTATGGCTCAATGTGTAAGCTGGCGGTGCTGGAGGTGGAGGCGGTGGCGGAGGAGGCGGTGGTGGCGCTGGCTGTGCAACATTCACCACTGCACAATCTGTAATGGCACTACTTGCGCCAGGTGTCCAAAGCTCAACACAGTTATTCAGCTGACTAGGTGCAGAAGCATCTGGATAAGTACTAATTGTCCAAAACTCTGATTGTCCTGCAACAAGTTGATGCTCTTGATTAATACTCTCACCAACAAGTCCTGGCGGCAATCTGTCAATCAGCGTAAAGCTACCTGTACTTCCACCAACATTGCTGACACGAATTGTGTAGGTCAGTGATTCACCAACGGTAACTTGTGTTCTACTTGCCTCTTTTGAGACCGTGAAG
>CALDTA010000042.1:0-8194 GCA_937924455.1 uncultured Deinococcales bacterium | reverse complement strand
AACAAGTATGCAAGAAATCCTTATGTTAGTTGCACAAGCGCTTTCTGCACAATGGGCTACACTAGAAAATTACGATGTCTTGAATGATTCTCTTTCTTTGGAAACTTCTTATATCGATTCAGAAAATATTGATGAGACGACACAAAAAGTATTAAGAAAAGTAGATAGCTCAACAGGTACCTTATCTTACTGGACTATTAAACATAAGCAACCTACGATCTCGCAAAAAAATAGTAATAAAAATAGCAATAAAAATAGTAATGAAACACGAATAAACCAATCAATCAAAGACATAAGAGATCTATTTAATCTTGGCTCAACAATAGTTGTACCCATATTTGACAACTTTGAAAAAGAATCTTTTACAGGTGCTATATCCGTACTACGAATGCAAGAAGAGCATCCTTTTGAGCAGGCAGATCTAAACTTTCTGCAATCAATTGTTCACCAAATTTCGATGGCTCGAGCCCAGCACCAACTCAGCAAACATATTGAGTTCCAAGCATTTAACGATGAGCTGACAGGTTTACCAAATCGTCGCCACTTCGAAACCAAACTCCTAGAAGAAATACAAAGCGCCAAAAACAATGAGGCAAAGGTTGGTCTCCTCTTTTTAGACCTAGACGGTTTTAAACATGTAAATGACACTTTAGGACATGATGTAGGCGACGCCCTACTTCAGTTAGTGAGCAAAAGACTACAAAATAGAACACGAGAAACAGACACACTCATACGAATGGGTGGTGATGAATTTACGCTCATTTTACACAATGTCATCTCTCGTGAAGATGCTCTTACAATTGCAAATCGCTATCTCCATGTTCTAGAAATGCCATTTAGCTTAGAAGGTCATGAAGTTAGAATCACGGCTAGTATCGGCTTAAGTGTTTTTCCTGAAGATGGTCACGATGTTTCTACATTACTAAAACATGCAGACATTGCTATGTACCTTGCCAAACAAGAAGGTCGTAACGGAATCCAAAGTTTTTCAGAAGACCTTGGTACCAAAGCTCGTGAACGACTTATGCTAGAGAACAGTTTGCGTTTAGCAGTTGAACGTCAGGAATTTATTCTTCAGTACCAACCACAATATTCCCTCAGTACAGGCAAGCTCAGAGGCGTTGAAGCACTTATCCGCTGGCATCACCCAGTCAATGGACTCGTCCCACCAATTAAGTTCATCTCTATCGCTGAGGAGACTTTATTGATTATTGCCATGGGCGAATGGGCTTTAAACGAAGCCTGTAGACAAGCTGCAGCTTGGCACAAAATGGGACATCCTATCATGATGTCTGTCAATGTGGCAGCACCACAGTTCAATCGCAATAACTTTATCGATACCGTCAAACAAGCGCTGGAAAACAATAACTTAGGACCACAATATTTGGAACTAGAAGTTACTGAGGGGGTTGTTATGCACAATATCGATGTTGTTGCTGTACGCTTGCAGGAACTTCGTGACTTAGGGGTGAGCATTGCGCTTGATGATTTTGGAACAGGTTTTTCGTCACTGCAATATTTGCAGAAGTTACCCTTTGACAAATTAAAAGTCGACCGCTCTTTTATCAAAAACATTGGTGAAGTTGAAGATGACTCTCAAGACAAAAAGCTACTCAAGAATATTCTGCAACTTGCTATCAGCTTTGATCTCAAAATTGTTGCTGAAGGTATTGAAACAACTTTTCAGCGTGATTATCTAAAAGGCTTAAACTGTGATTATGCACAGGGCTTTTACTTTGCAAAACCTTTGGATGCTGACAGTCTTTTCGAGAATGAGGATTAATACCGAAGTGAATCATAAATGTCATAATCCCAGTCAATACACAAGGTTTTCAAGCCTTTATCCTTCGGTTATTTCGCAATCTTTGCGACTATATCTTTATGACATTCATCTTTCAGTTTAGTATAAGACGATTTAACCTGCTAAGCAAATTACCAGTTACCTATTTGCCAGTTACCAAGGCAGGCTCGAGCCATCATACCTGAGATACACACCACTGCTCTCACTTGATAAATTATCCAAAACAGACTTAATGCCACTAACGCTTTGCTCAGGTGTTAAATCTGCCGAAGCCCCACCCATATCCGTCTGTACCCAACCAGGATCCATAGCTACTGTACGTATAGATTGAGCAGCTAAGTCCTGCGCCATTCGTGCAACCACCATGTTAAGCGCAGCTTTCGAAGAACGGTAGATATACTCACCAGGACTAGAAGCTTGAATACTTGCCATACTACTGCTCATAAATACCATGAGCTTGTCTTGACTAGCAGCTACATTGTCAAGCAAGGCTTGCGCCACCATTGCAGGAGCAACCGTATTGACTTGGAGTACCTCCAGCCAAGACGCTGCTTCAAGTTCTCCTAAAGGCACACGCCTTGGACCAAAAACACCAGCATTATTGAACAAAACATCTATAGCTCGTCCATCAAGTTCTTTTGCTAAGGTCGAGATACTACTAGCATCTGTAACATCAAGCCTAACTGTTTCAACACCTAAATCTTTTAAAGCATCACTAGGCTGTCGACTTGCTGCAATAACGTGCCAACCTGCTTCATGGTACTGCTTACTAAGTTCTAAGCCAATACCACGGTTTGCACCTGTAATTAGAATTGTTTTTGTCATTCGTCAGTTTAGCATTATGTATGAGTCTAATTTATTTTGACAAAATCTATCCTGCAAGTAGAAACTAAATTCAAGCAGCTAATGCAAATGCCAACATTAGTCAAAAACGAACTTAAGCCTCACTATAAAAAAGACGGTTTACCAGATTTCGTGTATCGACTTGTGTAATCCTTGATTTAATCAGTTTGCCTTAAAATAATACACACGAAATCGGAAACCTTCTAAAAAAAGGACACCCAAATTCATGGATGCCCAAATATAGTTCAGGTATTGTTTGTTATCTTCTACTCTGAATGCAAAAAGAAACCATAAGTGCCAGGTCCACCGTGCGAAGCAACCACTGCACCCATTTCATAACTACCTCTGTCATCAATATTTAAATCAGAATCACTAACCGCTTGGCGTAGTCCTTCTAAAGCAGACTCATCCCCAACATAGACATAGCGAATCACAACTTGTTTATCAGCAAATGTAGACTTAGCTTCTTCAACATAACTTTCTATTTCAGCAACCATCATTTTTAGTGCTTTTTTTGCACCACGTGCTCGTCCAATTGGTTCAACAGCACTATCTTTGATAGCTAAAATTGGTTTAATGTTTAGCAAGCCTCCAACAAGCGCACTAGCACGACCTACACGTCCACCTTTTTGTAAAAAATCGAGATTAGCAACTGTAAAGCAGAGTTTGCCGTTATCACGAATGCGCTCGAGCTCACTTACTATCTCTTCAAGGCTAGAGCCATTCGCACGCATGTCATTAGCTCTAATAACCATAGCCGCAATCCCCATACTCACATAACGACTATCAAATATAGTGACAGGCACATCAACCATATCTGCTGCCATTACCGCAGACTTATGTGTACCAGACAAATCACTACCAATGGTTATACATAAAATCTGTTCAGCACCTTCACTTATAGCCTGATGATAGGTTGATTGAAAATCAGTTGGTGTAGGCTGACTTGTCTTTGGCATGTCTGCACCAGCCTGAACACCAGCAATAATTTCACTTGGGGTAATTTCAATCCAGTCTTTATGGTTTTTGTCATTAAACTGAACATAAAGCGGTGTGCGGTAAACTTGTATTTCTTCTAACTTGGCTTGGCGCAAGTCACAGGTAGAGTCTGTCACAATTGCAAGTTTCATAGTCCTCCTACTAGTGCAAGAAAGTCATGCTTTTTCGTTATTTTTTATTAGTCTATCAGGATATCATGTGTCACACAAAGCACAATTCCCTGAATTCCTCTGGAGAGCTACTACCAATTCCGCTCAATTCATTCATTAGTTCATAAGCTGTTCTGATTTAAAAATCTAACTATGAAGCGGAATAAACTAACGCACCTGACGCTTCTAGCTGGTTACTTTATTAATGATATTTTCGGACTCGGTATAATCATAAAAATAGGTCCGAGCCTCCATATTGGCAGGCTCGGACCTTATCGCTAATTAAACTTTTAAACCTTATCGATTCTGAAGTTGATTTAACTGGCTTTGCAGAACATCACGCTCGCTAGTAATAAAGAGAACATTGTTCTCTAAAGTATTTACCTGCTGCGCCAAGCTGTTAATGTTTTGCTGAAGCGTATTACGCTCAAGCGCTAGTGCATTGATTTGCTCTTGCATCGCATTTATATTCGCATTGATATTCGCATTTGTTGATGTTGTACCTGAAGATGCAGCAGCTAAACGCTGTGCTTCTGCTAGTTGTGCTGTCACACTACTTAGCTGTGATTCAAGCTGTCTTGCTCTTGCATTTGCTGCATCTAAGGTTTGTGTATTTACACGACTATTCAACTCTGTTGTCAGGCTATTTACTTGTGCTTGCAATTGTGCAATCTGATTATTTGCTGTAGTTAAACCACTTGCACTTTGCTGCGCTGTTGATAGCTGACTTGTTAAGGAATTCACCTGTGCTTGTAACTCAGCACTGCGTGTATTAGCAGCGTCTAAATCACCATTTCTGCTTGAGCGCACATTAGCAAGTTCAGTACGAGTACTATTCAAAAGATTCTGTAACTGACTAATCTGTGCATTCGCTGCATCTATACCTGCTGTGTTTGACTGTGCAGAAGCAAGTTGTGCAGTTAAACTTGTTACCTGCTCTTGCAACTGAGCACTTCTGTTATTAGCTGCAGTTATATCAGTTGTTCTACTCGCTCTAGTATTCGTTAAATCACGTTGGGCAGTTTCTAGTTGTGTTTCTAAACTTGAGATACGTGCGTTTGCAGTAGATAAGCCTGTAGCACTTGACTGTGCTGTTGATAACTGACTCGTTAGGCTATTGACCTGTGATTGTAATTGAGCAACTCGTGATGTAGCAGCTTGTAAATCACTGCTTGCAGATTGACTTGCTGCAAGTTGACTTGTTAAATCATCAACCTGTCTCTGCAAGGCTGCACTACGATTATTCGCAGCAGTTAGGTCGCTGCTACTACGCTGTGCTGCTGTTAGCTGAGCTGTTACATTTGCAAGCTGACCTTGTAGCTGGCTTACTTGTGCATTTGCTGTATCTAAAGCGCTTGTATCTTGAGCACTTGCTAGCTGTGAACGCAAGCTTCTGATTTCTGCATTTGCAGAATCTAGACTACTTGTATCCTGCGCTGCTGCAAGTTGTGCTGTTGCATTAGACACCTGAACTTGCAAGGTTGCTATTTGTCTATTCGCTGCATCTAAAGCGCTTGTGTCTTGAGCACTTGCTAGTTGTGAACGTAAGCTACTAATTTCTGCATTGGCTGCATCTAACACACTTGTATCTTGGGCTGCACTAAGCTGAGCTTGTAAGCTTCTGATTTGTGCATTCGCTGTATCCAAGTCGCTTGTATCTTGGGCTGCTGTCAACTGTGCTCTTAAGCTGTTGATTTGTGCATTCGCTGCGTCTAAAGCAGATGATGCATCACCTTGTCCAGCTTGAGCATTAGCAAGTTGTGCTTGTAATGTTGCAATCTGTGCATTGGCTGCGTCTAGAACACTTGTATCCTGTGCGCTTGCGAGTTGTGAGCGCAAGCTACTAATTTCTGCATTGGCTGCATCTATAACACTTGTGTCTTGTGCATCTGAAAGTTGTGCTTGCAAACTTCTAATGCGGGCATTCGCTGCATCTAGAGCGCTTGTATCCTGTGCATCTGATAATTGTGCTTGTAAGCTTGTAATCTGTGCATTGGCTGCATCCAAGTCGCTTGTATCTTGGGCTGCACTCAACTGTGCTCGCAAGTTTCTAATTGTTGCATTAGCTGCATCTAAACTTTCGTTACCAGTGTTAGCTGAGGCTCGAGCCGCATCCAAATCACCCTCAAGTGTAACAATGCGGGCATTTAAAGATGTAATCGTTTCTTGACCTTCAGCAACCTGTCCTTCAAGCGTAGAAATGCTTCTATTTGCAGTAGTTAGCGTATCAATCTCGCCTGAAAGGCTTGCTCTGTTTGCTTCGTACTCACTATTGAGTGCTGATAAATCAGCTTCTAAAGCTTCAATGGTATCGTTCTGTGCTGCAGCAAGACCCAACTGAACATTGAAACGACTTTGTAAATCATCTATACGTGACGCTAGTTCGTCGTTGCTCTCTTGCATAGATGCTAAATTAGCTTCTATTTGAGCTTTTTGTTGGAGGAGTGCATTTCGCTGGGAGCGCATACGGTCATAATCGCCTGAGCTCGAGCTCGCACTTTCTTCCAAAGTCGTAATCTGTGTTTGTAAACCAGAAATCTGACTATTCAGTGCATTTAAAGCACTTGTGCTTGTATCACGAGAAACTGTCAGTTCAGATTCCAAATCAGCAACTTGTGCTTCTAATCCCGTAATTGTTGAAGCAGAAGTTTCTAGCTCTGCACTACTACTTACTTTGAGTTGATCAAGTTCACTTGTTAGACCATTAACTTGTCCTGATAAGCTTGCAATCTCAGCATTAGCAGTGTTTAAAGCTTCAGAACTACCTGCTGAGTCAGCTTGTATAGCTGAAAGTCTTGCATTTAAATCTGCAATCTGTGTATTTGCAGTATCGATAGTTGTTTGGCGCTCACCTAGTTGCAGGTTCAATGCCTCAATTTGCGTATTCGCAGTATCAATACTTGTCTGACGTTCACCTAATTGCAAGTTGAAAGCATCAAGCTGTGTCTTAAGGTCGGTATTTTCTAATGTCACACCTTCAAGCGCAATATTACGCTCACTAGCAAGGTTTTGTGCTGAGGTTAACTGTGTATTCAGCGCACTAAGATCACCATTGAGACGATTAACTTGCTCTTGCAAGGCAGCATTCTGCGTATTTGCAGCAGTCAACGCTTCACTATCTGTTGCATTAGCTGATAGCTGTGAGCGCAAATTGACTAGCTGTGATTGTAAAGCAGAAACTTCTGTTTGTGTTGTTTCCAAATCAGTAATCTGTGTTCTTGCACCTGAAAGATCAGCTTGTAGCTGCGTAATTCTAAGATTTGCAGCATCAAGATCAACAGTTGAAGCAGAAGCATTTTGTGCAGCCGCAAGGTCAATACGAAGTCTAGAAAGCTGCGCCTCTAAATCTGCATTACGCAGATTTGCATTGTTAAGATCAGCACTAGCAACAGCATATTGGCTACGAAGTGCTGTGAGCTGATTCTCTAGTTGTACTGATTGTGAACTTGTCTGAGCACTTAACCCTGATGTTGCAGAAATCGCAGGTGTAGCTGCGATACCCATATTCGCTGAACTATTTGCTGAACTATTTGCTGAAGATGATGTTACAGATGTATCTGCTGCTTCAACATTTGTTGTTGCACTAGAAGTAGTTGTTGTAACCGTAGAAGTTTCAGTAGAAGTCTCAGTAGAAGTATCAACAACTTGATTACTAGCAATTGCATCTGCTAATGCTGGTCTTGTTGTTTCAGTAGTAGTTACATTAGTGCTTACATCAACCTGCGAGCTTTCAGTACTAACATTTGCAACACCATTTGCGATACCAGAAGTATTAGCATCTACAGTTGAGGTAATAGCACTAGTTGTATTGTCTATATTTACATTCGTTCTATTGCCACGATTAAACATGGAGCTAAACAGCGACCACAATAACCACAGTAATAATAAGAGTAAAAGTAGCGGAATAATTAACCAACGACCTAAGCCACCACCCATACGCAATGCACCTAAGCCGCCACCAGAACCGCCACCAAATAGTCCACCGAGACCCCCAAGACGACCACCGAGACGACCACCAATACCAGTTCCAGCGCCACCAACTTTACCACCTACACGTGTGCCCGCATTACCGACAGCCTTACCAGCTTTACCAATACCGCCTTTGACAGCGCCACCTGCACCCTTAACTGTACCTGCTGCACCTTTAGCTGCACCACTTGCTGCGCCTTTTACATTTTTAGCAGAAGCACTAACACCAGCAGATAAGTCATCAAAGTTAGCCAAGCCCATTGCACCACTTAAACCCTTTGGTGCAGCAGACTTCAAAAATCCTTGTTGGCTAGAAAGTAAACTAGATAATCCACCAGCACTTAACTTACCATCACTACCACTGGCTTTATTTTTAAGCACCATCATAGCAATAGGTGTCAGCATTCCAAATAGGTTGCCCGATTTAGCTTTG
>CALDTA010000041.1:0-8727 GCA_937924455.1 uncultured Deinococcales bacterium | reverse complement strand
CTTAGCTGATATTCTTGCTTGGTTTAGATGTTGTGGTTATTACCCTCATTAATTGTGAGACTCACTGTACTAAACTGAAAGAAGAAAGTCATAATCCATTAGCAGAAAAAGTTGTCATCAGAACCGAAGGGCACACAAGTTACAACGCTTCGATATGTTTGTGATTATGACATTTATGATTCACTTCGGTATAACTCTCTAAAAATCTAGAAAACACAAATAGAAAAAGCGTCCTCAAAATAGATACGAGGACGCCTTTTGATTGCTAAAACTCGGAATACTTAGAAAGCTACAAGAACATCACTTTGTTGATTAGTATTGATAACAAAACTATCGTCATAGGTTAAGAAACCTGCAGCAGGCGCTTGAATGCGAATTCTGTATGAACCTACAGGCAAGTTTAGGTTTAACCTACCCGTTGTGTCCGTACTGCCGTAATCCTGATTATTGATAAGCACTCTTGCACCTACAAGATTTGTCTGCACATGTAGCGTACCGAACTGATTTGTACTTGGTGGCATAACTGGTGGCACAATTGGTGGATTAACAGGAGGTAAGCCTGTTGTTCCTACATTAAATGGCATAACATTCACTGCCCAAGCTTGGGTAATTTGTGGAAAAGTCATACTCAGAACAGTTTGCCCAAGTGCATTTGTGCTCGAGCTAACCCTCTGACCACTAATTTGCTGAAGTTGTTGCGCTGTAAGTTGTGATTGTGTAGCAACAGCCATGATATGGCTTCTACCTAAAGCACCAGCAACTCTAAATTCGTAGCCTCTTGCAGCACTTGGAAACACTCTTGCTTGTCCTGCAACTGCATATTCAACATTCTCAAAGCTATTTGGCAAGATTATATCAATCTCACCTGTTGCACGAATATTAAACAAATAAACAAAACTCGCAATATCAGGGCGAGTTGTAATACGCATAATTTCATTGATTTGATACGTAGCATTACCTTGTCCTGCTGAATCTCTATCCACTGTGGCAGACACATTAAATGTTGGTGATGTAAGACCACCAAAACCAGGTGCTACAGAAATGCTTAAAGGCACAAAGCTGTTTTGAGCTTGTGCGACGATACCAAAAGCACCAAGCATCAACATACTCAATACTGCAACGATAAGTTTTTTACTTTTTTGAGTCATAAAACTCCTCCAAAAAATGTAATCAAATCTTCCTAATATTATCTAGCCAGCCGGATATTATCTAACCAAATAGAATCTAGGAAACCCCATAAATTACACTAACTATATTAAACCATATCTAAAGCTAATAGTAAAAACCATTATACAAGTCTTAGTTCCGTGCCTGTATAGGAAAATATACTATTGAGCTGAAACTCTTTTAACTATGTAGACTTCACAACAATGAATCAAAATGAACCAAGACCTCAAGAGCAAGTTGTTTATTACAAAAATTGAGTACCAAAAATGTCCTAGAACACTACTTACATCACTAAAATTCCTTGCCAATAACGGTATTATGGCAACACACATTGAGATTAATTCGGTTAGTCCACAAAACTGACTTAAAGTAAACTCAACAATCTTTCTACAAAACACTATTACTTTTGGAGATTACGCATGATTGTAAATATAATAGGCTCAGGTGCAATGGGTAGTGGTATTGCCCAAACTGCTGCGCTTGCAGGTCACAACATTGTCCTACACGACACAAACCAAGATGCTCTTGATAGAGCATTGGCAACTATTGATGGTAGTTTGAGCCGTTTTGTTAAGAAGGAAAAAGTAACCGAAGAGGCTAAGCAAACTGCACTAAACGCAATTCAAACTGACACTACGCTCGATAGCTGCGCTAAAGCAGACATAATTGTTGAAGCCGTGTTTGAAAATATTGATGTAAAATCGCAAGTTTGGCAAAGTATTAGTGATATAGCTAGCCATGATTGCTTACTTGCTAGCAATACATCTAGTTTGTCAATTACTGAAATAGCATCATTTGTAGATACGCCTGAACGCTTTTGTGGGATGCACTTTTTTAATCCTGTAGCCATGATGCCACTTGTAGAAGTTGTCAAAGCTCTACAAACAAGTGATGAAACTATTGCTAAAGCTAAGGCTTTTGTTGAAGGCATCGGCAAAAGTCCAATCGTTTGTGAAGATAAGCCAGGTTTTATTGTCAATCGCTTGCTTGTGCCTTATATCAACGACGCAGTTCATGCCTACTCAGAAGGTGTAGCAAGCGCTGAAGACATCGACGCAGCAATGAAATTGGGCGCAAATATGCCAATCGGTCCACTAGCCTTAGCTGATTTAATTGGCTTAGATGTGCAGCTTGCAGCTTCAGAATCTTTGTTTAACGAGTTTGGAGATAGCAAATTTCGTGTTGCACCCCTTGTACGCCAAATGGTGCGAGCAGGTAAGCTTGGGCGTAAATCAGGTGAAGGCTTTTATACTTACAGCAAAGATTGAACCTATCTAATCAGAAATTAAATTTTGAATGGGCGCAGTCCCCATGCTACTCACGCAAAGAATAAATGGAGATAAAAAAGATGTCAGAAAACACTGATTTAGAAACTATAACTGAAGAACAAGAACTTCTCAACTTAGAAGATGTACTAGCAGATTTCACAACTGTAGACCTAGAACTTGATGGCAACGTTGCAGTTGTAACGATCACTAGACCAGATGCACTTAATGCCCTAAACGGTCAGTTATTGATGGAACTTGGAGCAATCTTAGAACTTATCGAAATGCACCCTGATGCACATGCACTGGTCATCACAGGTGAAGGACGTGCCTTTGTTGCTGGAGCAGATATTAGTGAACTGGCACAAATCAACGATAGCTTTAGTGGTCGGGAGCAAGCTTTAATGGGTCAAGACCTTATGAACTCAATTGCTGCTTTACCGATTCCTACCATCGCAGCAGTCAATGGCTTTGCACTGGGGGGTGGGCTCGAGCTTGCCCTAGCCTGCGACCTACGTGTTGCTAGCGAAGCTGCCAAACTGGGTCTTCCTGAAGTAGGCTTAGGCATTATCCCAGGCTACGGTGGCACACAACGACTAGCCCGCCTTATCGGACAAGGTAGAGCCTTAGATCTCATCATGACAGGGAGACATGTTCCTGCGGATGAAGCTTTACAACTAGGTTTAGTAAATCGTGTTGTTGAAGATGCCAAAGAAACTGCGCTGGAAATTGCAAATCAGTGTTTAAAGAATGGTCCAATTGCGCTTGGATTAGCTAAAGAAGCAATTGTGCGTGGTTTAGGTGTCACATTACCTCAAGGTTTAGAGATAGAAGCTGACCTATTTGGCATGGCATGTACTACTGCTGATGCTAAAGAAGGCTTAAATGCTTTTGTAGAAAAGCGTGCTGCTGAGTTCAAGGGTAACTAGACAACTGAAGGTTTCCGATTTCGTGTGTATTATTTTAAGGCAAACTGATTAAATTAAGGATTACACAAGTCGATACACGAAATCTGGTAAACCGTCGACAACTACGCAAGTAACTATAAAACATAGCTACAAAAAAGCGAGCCTATTCAAGGCTCGCTTTTTCTATTATTTTATTTACGATTATAGAGCTTGCAAAGCAAACTCATAAAACAAAGCAAAGCTGAGATTTTGTCTCTATCTTAGTCTCCGTAAACGTACTTGTGCCAAGCATATTCTTGGATAAAGTGCATTGCACGAATGTCATCACGGAATGTAGTCCAGTCTTCATAAATCTTCGCATAGTTTTCACTTGCTGCGACAGATTCTTCATGGATTGCATCCATTTCAGCTTCGATAGCTGCAAGAACTTCATTTGGGAAGTTGCGAACTTCAATACCCTGCTCAGCAAGTTCCTTTAGAGCAATACTGTTAAAGGCATCATAGTCAGCAGTCATTTGCTGATTTGACTGAGCAGCAGCAGCTTTCATAATCGCTTGAACATCTTCTGGCCAAGCATTCCACTCGTCTAGGTTGATATAAGTACAAAGTGATGCACCTGTTTCGTGCCAACCTGGAGTGTAGTAGAATTGTGCTACACGGTTAAAGCCTAGGCGTTGATCATCAAATGGTCCAACAAATTCTGCTGCGTCAATAGCACCTGTCTCTAGCGCTTGATAGATTTCTCCACCAGGTAGAACCTGAACATTTACACCAACACGGCCCATTGCTTTAGCACCAAGTCCTGGAATACGCATTGAAAGACCTTTTAAATCATCAACAGTATTGATTTCTTTACGGAACCAACCACCCATTTGTACACCAGTGTTACCTGCTGCAAATGCGATCATGTTGTCTTCTGCGTTTAGTTCATCCCAGAGGGCTTGACCGTTACCTGAGTGAATCCATGCATTGTGCTGACCTACATTTAGACCAAATGGTACAGATGTAAAAAATGCATGTGCTGGATCTTTACCAAGATAGTAGTAGGGGGCAGTATGTCCAAAGGTAAAAGCGCCATTTGAGACATTATCGTAAACTTCAAGTCCACCTACTTGTGCACCTGCTGGAAATACTTCGATTTCAATATCTCCACCAGTCATTTCGCCTACATACTTAGCGAAGTTTGTAGCACCACCGAAAATTGTCGGTAAACCCGTTGGCCATGATGTAATCATTTCCATACGCATTTTACCGCCTTGAGAGAAGACTGCTGGCGAGAATGCTGCGCTTGCAGCAACAGCTACGCCTGCCTTCTTAAGAAAATCACGACGTTTCATTTCTTAAACCTCCAATAAAACTATTTAGTTTTTTGGCTTTTTCAACCGTATATAGTATACGTTAATCAGAATTAGAATTACAAGCAGGATAGACTACAGTCGTTTTAGTGTATTTAGCGCTACAATCCAGCCTATACGGCTTGTAAATATGTGTTAGGCTTAATAAGAATAATTTTAAATATGTGGTTTTTCAGATAGTCCTGAATGGTTTAAAAAGGTCTGAAAAACCGTTTTAATAGCTAACTGTTTTAATGGCTATAGGTATATTAAGAAGGGAGCAGACCTGAACTGTTTCAAACTATCTGGTGGTTCTAGGTTGCTATAAATGAATTTTTGGTTGAGTATTTCACGAGGTATTGACGCTGTAACACGAGCCTTTGGTAAAACTTTGATGTGGTTAACCACATTTATGGTACTTGCAGGCTCAATGAATGTCATCTCACGCAATCTTACTTCGAAAACAGGTTGGAGAGATTTTCTTCTAAACCGATTTGGTGAAGGTTCACAATCTTTTATTGATACTGTGATTCGTATTTTTACGCCATTAGGTGGAAACATCTTTTTTGAGTTGCAGACCTATGCATTTGATTTAGTCTTTTTACTTGGTGCAGCTTACGTCTTTTCTGAAAATGGACATGTTCGGGTGGATGTCCTTTTCTCTAGGCTTGGTGCTAAAGGACGAGCTTGGATTGATAATTTTGGCATTTCGATATTCCTAATCCCATTTTGCTGGTTAGGTCTATTTGTTTCACAAAAGACAATTGCTCAGTCTTGGTCAAAGTTTGAACAGAGCCCAAACCCAGGTGGCTTACCACGCTATCCAATGAAAGCAGTTATTATGATGGCTTTTACATTGCTTATCATTCAGGGCATAAGTGAACTTATTAAAAACACGGCCTTGCTGCGAGGACATCCTAATTCAGGGAGTATGCATGACGGAGCTGTGAGTGAGTCTATCGCCGAAGCAAAAGTTAAAGAGGTGATTAGCTAATGCTCGGTATGTTTATGTTTTTGGCAGCAGTCGCTTTACTTCTCGTTGGTTTTCCTGTTGCTTTTAGTTTAGGTGGTACTGCTTTTATATTTACGCTTTTAGGAAGTGATTTGCTCCATAATCTACTTGATTTAGAACGAATATTTCCTTGGGATCCATTCTTCCGTATGTCTCGTTTAAATATATTGCCAAGTCGTATCTTCGGTAATATCATGGACCCTGCCACAGCTTACACACTTGTAGCAGTACCTTTCTTTGTATACATGGGGGTCATGCTAGAAAAGTCTGGTTTAGCTGAGGAACTTCTTGAAACAATGGGAGTTCTTTTTGGTGGTTTACGTGGTGGACTTGCGCTTTCTGTCGTTTTTGTAGGTGCATTGCTTGCAGCTTCTACAGGAATTGTTGGAGCATCTGTTGTAACGATGGGTGTGTTGGCATTGCCCATTATGCTTAAGTACAAATACGATAAAGGTTTAGCGACAGGTGTGATTGCATCGGCTGGAACGTTGGGAACAATTATTCCCCCAAGTATTGTTTTGGTCATCCTTGGTGATCAAATAGGTGTTTCGGTAGGTAGCTTATTTTTAGGCTCTTTTATACCAGGATTTTTACTTGCAGGCATGTTTGCAGTTTGGGTCATCATTGTGGCTATTTTTCGTCCAGCATCTGCCCCTGCCTTACCTCCAGAAGCAAGAACAATCAAAGGCTTTCAGTTATTCTTGCGTGTTATTAAAGGATTAGTACCGCCTCTATTTCTTATTTTAGTGGTGCTTGGTAGTATTTTTGCAGGTATTGCGACACCAACAGAGGCTGGTGCGATGGGTGCTTTAGGTGCAAGTTTATTAGCACTTATCAACGGTAGGTTAAACTTAGGCAACCTTAAAGATGTAATGGACCAAACACTCAAACTGACCTGTATGGTGTTTATTATCTTGGTGGGTGCTACGACTTTCAGTATGGTTTTTACCGCATTAAAAGGCGACCATGTTGTACAAGATTTCCTCTTAAACTTACCAGTACTGCCATTCTTTAGTCCTGAACAAGGTCTAATGATTAGCTTTCTGTTTTTCTCAATGCTTGTCATTTTTATCTTAGGTTTCTTTATTGACTTTATTGAGATTACATTTATTGTTGTGCCATTGCTTGCACCGATTGCTGCTAAAGTTCTTGTGGGTATTCACCCAAATCCTGAACTTACGCTAACTTGGTTTGGTGTGATTATTGCCATGAACTTGCAGGCGTCGTTCTTGACGCCTCCCTTTGGATTTGCCTTGTTTTACCTTAAAGGAGTTGCACCACCAGAAGTTCGCACGATTGATATTATTCGAGGGATTATTCCTTTCGTGATTATTCAAGTATTGACTCTTCTTTTGATTATATTGTTTCCACAGATTGTTCTTTGGTTACCTGAAAGAGCTATGTCGGGTGCTGGCTTTTAAGCTTTAGTACAAATCTGCTACACTCTAAAGCGTGAATGACGTTGCTTTTCAAGCTTGGCATATACTACTCGTAATCGTTGCAATCTTGTTATTTTATGGTCCAAGACGCATTCCTGAAACCTTTCAGACTTTAGGCAAGTCACTTAGAACATTTATTCAGGAGCAACGAGAGCATTTCCGTGAAGAGCTTCGCTCTGAAGAAGCAAGACGTAAAGCTAAGCAGTCAGAAAAAGACAAATAAAGTTGTGCCGTCTCAACAATATAGTGAGACGGCACTTTTTTGCAAAGTACAATACGATTTTTGGTGTATCCGTACTCTGGCAAATGACAACAATTATGACTTATCCACGTTGTTGTAAGCTATGCGTTACGGATATACCTCAGCAGTTTTTTACGCTAACGCTCCAAAAACATGCCACTCCTAATATCCTTCATAAGACCTAAGCTGCGATTTGAGAATTAAGTAAACGTCGTATGACTGCAAATTTCTTGAAGGCTCTATTATGTGTCTTTTGCGTCTAGAACGCACTTTCTGTGCATTGAGGATTTGAGATTATAATCCGATACTGCACAAGCTGCTATAGTTCTGAGTTTTTATAATATTTGCGTCTGTGACAGTACTCTTGAGGTTTTCATTCACGCCTACATAGTACGCTTTATACATGGTCATACGTTTTTTATTGGACTCTCTGCGATTTTCCCCTCTGTAAATATTAGCGTAAATGTTATAGCCTATCTTGTGACGTCAACACCTGATTTTAAATCAAGTTATCTCGCAGGTAATTTGAACCAATTCTATGCACTGCCTATCCGTAAGGGGCAAGGAGATGCAAAAGGGGATGCAGAAGCAGCTTTGAAGCTGCCAAGACCAATTGACCGTACTAATCTAGTCTCAAAACTTGGTAACTATGCTAAAAAGCTATCAGCACCACCACAGGTTTTTGAATCACTTGACTTACTAAGTCACAACGAAAGCAGAGCTGTTGTCACAGGTCAGCAAGTTGGTCTACTCTTAGGACCAAACTTTACCCTTTCTAAAGCTGTTACTGCCATCAAAAAAGCAAGAGAGTTAAGCACTGAAGAAAAACCAGTTGTTGCCATTTTTTGGCTTGCGTCGCAAGACCACGATAGTGAAGAAATCAATCACAATTATTTTTTAGATATGGATGAACAGCTCAAGAAAATTGAGCTGCCATTAGCTGAAGGTGTTCCATCTGGGCGTTTAGTGTTGCAAGAGGCTTGGCTCGAGCTCATCAACTCTCAAATCAGCATCTTAAACTACCCGCAACACTTTAAAGAAGAAGTCCTCGAATTCATAGCTGAAAGTTTTCAAAGTACCAATAGCTTTGATGACTTTTTCGCCTCTATGCTCTACAAGTTATTAGGTCCAGAAGGCTTAATCATCATCAATCCTTTAGATGACGACACAGCTTCACTGTTTACTGATGTAATCAAAACTGAACTTGCAAATCCACTTGCTTCGTCAGAAGCCATCAATCAAGCTGCAGAGGCACTTCAAAATTTAGGTCATACACCACAGCTTGGTCGTGCAGAAGCAGCAACTAATCTTTTTATTGAAGAAAAAAATCAACAAAGACAACTTTTAAGAACCGTTGATGG
>CALDTA010000040.1:0-3837 GCA_937924455.1 uncultured Deinococcales bacterium | reverse complement strand
AGGGCAGTATCTAAGCCACCTAGAGCTCTTGAAACATAAGAGCCTGGGAATTTAAATTCTATTTCCGATATTTTGTCAACTAGAGTATCGACATCACATGCATCTTTTCCTAAAGCATGAGGTGCAACTTGTCTATGCAGCACTGTGGCTGTTATGTCTGCATTGTATGGCGCGACTTGCCCCCAACCTTGAGAGCCGTCTTCTGTTGTTACTCTGACTAAAGTCATTGGCTCTCTAGTGAATGTCTCGATGGATGAAATCTTATGCATTATGATGTGACCTTTTAAAAGCAATTCCACGATTAACTGCGACAGCAGTTAATTGGCGAGCTTCGTAACGAGTAAGAATAAAGCCACTCAGTGTGTACAGTTATTTCGTGGAAACGCTGTAAGAAGCAGCCTAACACACCTTTACATTTACAAACATTTACAAGGACACTTTACAAGGCACGTTTACAGGTGTTGTTTGGCGTATGCTAATTGTTGAAGGGCAGCGACCTGAACTTTTTACCTTTGGACTTACAAGACGAGTTGCATTTGCAGAGCTTACAGAGTTTGCGGAGGAGTGATAGGGTGGCGATTATTTGTTGTATGTTTACTGTATGTTTATCGTAAGTAGTTGAAAGAGCTTGGTGTTAGCTTGGTGCTGCATAAATTATGAATAACCCTTGTTATAGATTACAGGCATTTGCCAACACCACTGTTGCCATAAGTTATTATCTAAGGTGTCATCTAATGTATCATCTACAATGAGTTGTGCCATGAAGTGTGCAACATTGTTCCTGCTTGTTTTGCCTGCATTAAAAATAGGGTCTCTCGTCGGTGAAGCATAGAGTTCATACTCACTAGAACTTTCTTCATTAATTAAGCCATCTGGACGCACTGCTACCCATTCTATTACGTTGGTATTTCGATCAATTTGTGTTCGTAAATACTCTGCTGCTTGTTCATTGTCTGGATGAGGCGGTAAGAGTAAACGCAGTAAATTTACAACGATGCTGTGAGCCGTTGAGACTTTTTCCTGTAAGTCTTGATTTCTGTTGCCAGTGGTGTTCATAAGTACAAATTTGACAGGGGTTTCGGATTGGCTAGCTGTGTGGCTAGCTTTTTGAGTAGCTTTTTGAGTTGCTGTGTGAGTTGCTGTGTGAGTAGCTGTGTGAGTTGCTATGACTGCTTCACATAATCTTCTTGTTGCATCCGTGACTAATTTTCTGGGTTGACCGTAAATGCCTTTGAAATTTAGTGTATGTCCTAAACAAGATGCTATAGCCGTACAATCTTGAAGGTGTTCTTGTAGTTCTTGGTCACTTAAATCAAGTAAGGTTGCGTGAATCAAAGTGAAGTTAGGATTGTTTTTGATTTCATCGGGTACTTTTTCAGGTGAACGGACAATTGCTTTGACGTGTTGGTTCTTTTTGAGTAATTCCTTAACCAATAAACTGCCCGTCGCACCTGTGGCTCCAACAACTAGCGTTGTCATTGTTTTCCTCTTTCATGTTTATGTAGGCTCTTAGATCTCATCTTTTGTTAACTCTAACAATCCATAGGGGGCATGGCGTCATTCTTTAGGGTGAAGTACGTCAAACAGTTGGCAAACAAATCACTAGCAGATTTGTTACCATCCTTAAGTGCCAGATTCAGAAACGAAGAATCCAGTAGATGTTAAACCAGTCGCAATAATTGGTGGTGGCATTGCAGGACTTGCTAGTGCATGGTACTTGCAGCAGGAAAACATTCCGTATGTTGTTTTTGAAGCTAGCGATAGGCTTGGTGGTTTGGTTCATACTATTACACAGGACAAGCTAGTAATGGAGTTTGGACCTGATGCTTTTATTACTCGTAAACCACACGCTTTAACTTTGGTGAAAGAGCTTGGTTTAGAAGATGAGCTTGTGACGGTTAACAAGCTTCCTGAACGAATTTATGTGCTTGTAAATGGCAAAATGCAGCCTTTACCAAAAGGGTTGACCTTGCTTGTACCTACTGACTTCGTGGCGTTTTTACAATCTACTTTGTTGTCGTGGTCAGCAAAGTTCAGAATGCTTGCTGAGTATTTTATTCCTGCGAAAAGAGATAGTTCAGATGAGTCTTTAGCAAACTTTGTGCGTCGACGTTTGGGGGCTGAGGCATTAGATAGACTGGCTGATCCATTGTTGGCAGGTGTTTATAATGCTGATGCTGAAAAACAGAGTATGCTAGCAACTTTTGGGCAGTATCCAAAGATTGAAAAAGAACACGGGAGCTTGATTCGGGGAATGCGTAAACTTGCTAAGTTGAATAAGGAAAAGGCTAAGCAAGCAAACAAAGTTGCAATTGCACCACTTGTTTCTTTAAAGCAGGGCATGGCACAACTCATTTCAAGCTTAGAAGCAAAGCTTAGTGGAGATATAAAGTTGCAGCATGAAGTTAAGCAAGTTGTAATAAGTGATCAAGGTTACGCACTCAGTTTTCAAAATGGTGAGGCTTGTGAGGTCCCAGGCATCATTTTTGCTTGCCCTGTGGATGTAAGTCGAAAGCTACTTAGTGGTATTGCACCAAAAGCGACTAAAGGATTGCAGCAAATGCGTTATGAAGGTATTGCGAGTATGTCTTTGCTTTACAACATCAATGATATTCCAAGAGAGTTAGATGCCTATGGCTTGGTGATACCGCCAAGTGAAAGACGATCTATTGATGGAATGCAGTGGAGTAGCAGCAAGTGGCAAGCCCGTTGTCCAGAGGGGCAAATTTTGCTACGAGTTTTCTATGGTGGTCCGCATACACGTGACATGCTTCAAAAAGCTGAACATGAGGTTATAGAAGTTGTTAAAGCTGAGGTACAAGATATTTTAGGTATCGTTGCTGAGCCTCTAAAAGTCTTTTCTCACAAGTGGAGCAATGCCTATCCACAGTATGATGTTGGGCATATAGAACTGGTTAAATCAATCATGGACGCTCTTCCTGATAGCCTTGCATTAGCAGGTCATGCCTACGCAGGTGTTGGTTTACCAGATACGATTAAAACAGCAAAAGCTGCGAGCGCTAAACTAGTTGCTACGCTTAAAAATTAAGGATTTCAAATGTCTAAAACCCTCAATACAACTCAATCTGAAGCGATTTTTGCCAAAGCGCAAAGCCTCATGCCAGGTGGCGTGAGTAGTCCTGTTCGTGCATTTGGTAGTGTCGGTGGAACACCTATAGTCATGGCAAAAGGCGAAGGTGCTTACATGACCGATGTTGATGATAATCGCTACATTGATTATGTGTTGTCTTGGGGACCGCTTGTTTTGGGTCATGCTTATCCGAAGGTTGTAGATGCATTACAAAAAGCTGTAGTGAATGGTACGAGCTACGGTGCGCCTACGGCGATTGAAAATGAATTAGCCGAACTTATCATTGAAGTTGTGCTATCTATAGAGATGGTTCGTTTTGTGAACAGTGGTACTGAGGCGTGTATGAGTGCGTTGCGCTTAGCGAGGGCCTACACGGGCAGAGACAAAATCATCAAATTTTCTGGAAACTATCACGGACATGCAGACATGCTACTCGTGCAAGCTGGTAGTGGTGTAGCGACTTTAGGTTTGCCAGATTCTCCAGGTGTACCACAAGGCACAACAGCGCACACCTTAGTTGCGCCATACAATGACCTTGATGCTGTCAAAAAATTATTTACTGATAATCCTGATGCAGTAGCTGGTGTAATCATCGAGCCGATTGCTGCGAACATGGGCTTTGTGCAACCACAAGAAGGTTATTTGCAAGGTTTACATGATTTATGCCGTGAGCATGGTGCTTTGTTCATCATGGATGAAGTTATGACTGGCTTTCGTGTGGCTGTGGGTGGTGCTCAAGAAGCTTA
>CALDTA010000039.1:0-2914 GCA_937924455.1 uncultured Deinococcales bacterium | reverse complement strand
GAATAAGAATGGCTCGAGCAACCCCTGAGTCTTCTCCAAAATAGCTCGACAAGCCTCTCCACTTAAAGGCGCTAAGTAAGGGTCCCATCTGACTAAATCAAGGTCATCCATAAAGTGTGCAATACATGCTACTTTAGAAATATTAGAAATATTGGGAATAACAGTTTTCGTTTCCTTGACCTCTTTTGTATTCTCTATCTTTAGCGAAGAACGACTAACATCCTCATCAAAAGATTGCATCTTATTTACAGATTGCATCTCCCCAACTAGATAAGACACAAATACATGGCTATCGTGATTCTTTAACTTCTCCCCTATATCTCTAAACGCCGACACCAGAACATCAAGCTCAGCCATAGAAATATACGCTGATGGCTCAATCCGCAAACTCAACTCTGCTGAAAGGGTTGGGGCAATGCGAATATGATGTACATTCAACAAATAGCCACATATCAAATACGCTAGCAATGATTGCTCAGAAGCCATGCTTAAAAAGCGTGACTTTGATGTTGTCTGTGGCAAAAGTTCTAAACCCAACATTAGCCCACGACCTCTGACTTCTTTAAAGACTGTTGGATAGTCCTGAACTAATTGTTCTAAGCTATTTTTTAAATAGCTCCCTTTATCCAAACAATCCTGCATAAGTCGAGCGTTATCTGCCTCAAGTAAATCAAGTGCTTTTAAGGCTACTAGACTGGAAAAATCATCCTCAGCGAAGGTAGAACTATGCAAATATCCAAAGTCTTCAATGTATCGCTCTTGCTTAATCATCAAAGCAGCAGTTTTTGCGATACCACCGCCTAAGGCTTTTGAAAAAAGATAATAGTCAGCTACAACACCTGAAGCCTCAGATGCTAAAAACTGCCCTGTTCGCCCCATGCCTGATTGGATTTCATCCATGATGAGCGGAAAATCAAAGTGATTAGCTACGCTCGCTAAAGACTGTAAAAAGGCTATATCAAGTTCGTGAATACCACCTTCGCCTTGAATTGGCTCCGCAAAACATCCAGCCACAAGTGACCAAGGTCGCACAACTAAGTTTGCACCTGAAAATCTATCGAAGTCTATAGCAATGTATGACCTAGCCATATCTGAGATCATTACTTCTATCGAATTAAGATCATTACGTTTTACAAACTTGACGTTGATACCAAAATCCACCCAAGGTGCTCTAAAATTTTGATTTGATGTTAGCTTAATTGCTCCACTGCTCTTACCATGAAAAGAACCTTCTACAGCAAAAAAACAAACTTGTTCAGAAAACACTTGTTCATTATGCTTTTGCAATACATAACTCAAGTGCTCAAGATTTTTAACGTCTGGAACATCTAAAAGACTTGCAGCTTGTCTATATAACTCTGTCAGATTTTCTTTGACAACATTTTCTTTTCTAACTCGCAGCTTTTTAAAACTCTCAGCCTGTGCTTCCAAAATAGCTTTAATCGCACGCTGTTTTTCAAAAACTGCATGTTTAATCGCGGCTTCTACTGCTTCAGCACCTGAATTGGCAAGTGTTGCCATGTAGGGTACACCTGTTGATTTTTCAAGAAGCTCTGCCAGTCTTTTTGCCAAACGTCCAGCATCTGAACGGATACTTGCTTGACTAGCAAAAGGCTTTTTGTTTGTTAAAGCATCAACAGCAACTTTCGTTAGCTCGGGGTGATTATGTCCAAAAAGAGATACGCCATAGCCACCTAGAAAGTCAGTGACTTTGTGCTCAAAATCCCCTTTCCAATAGTAAAGATAGTCCCCCTCTGCCCTTTCATAAGCCTTATCCAACCCTGCTGCCTTTAAGTAAGCAGCAACCTTCGGCTTTAAAAATCGTTCAAACTCAGACTGATCTGCATCTGAATTCAACGGTTTTTTAGGCTCAACAGTAATGCTCAACTTACTGCCCACTTCCTTGATGCGCTTGATACGCATCAATCATCAGCACGATATCGTTAACCGTTTGAATAGTGCTAACATCTTCATCTTCAATTTCTAAATCAAACTTTTCTTCTAAAGTCATGACAAGTTCTAAACTATTGACTGAATCAAAACCAAACTCAACCAGCCAACTATCTTCTTTGATAGTTGAGGTATCAACCGCTATGGGGCTAGTGCTGACAATCGCTTCTTTAACTGTTTCAAAAACGCTATTCATAGTTAAACATGTTTCTACTAGTACCGTGTCAAGACTGAATTGACAGATACTTGCACCTTTATCATCAACTCCATCCCAGCCTTCCTTTATCTAAATAGCGTTTCCGCGTAATGTTGACCCATACTAAATGAGTTCGTTCCTACTCGCACTGTGTGGTTTTCACAGACATCTGCATCGCCGATTAACTGACTTAGGTCAGTTAATCGTGGAAGAGCTTAAAGAAGGTGCAATTACATCATTTAGCAGTTGCCGTAATACTAGTGACGATTATAAGCAAAGGCTGCCGTAAAACTTTCCTCTACAATAGTATATTTTTACATTTTTACAAGGATTTTTGTTCGTTTTGTGCTTCTAGCGTGCGTTTTCAGCCTGCAGTTGTGCTTCAACTTGAGCCTTGACTAAGGTTCTTTGCAACTTACCACTTGTTGTCTTCGTAATTGTATTTTTTGCAACAACAACAACTTGAGATGGAATCAAAGATAATATCTTGCCAACATGCAGCTTTACATCTTCAGCAATGACGTCATCACTTTCTTCCTTACGCTCTTTTCTGTCACGTTCAAAAGCAATGATAAGATTTTCTGTTGCTGTTTCTGCATCAGTACTGCCAAAAGCAACAACCTTATCTTTCAAAACACCCAAAACTTCCGCTGCAACCCACTCAATATCATTTGGTGCATAGTTATGCCCTCTGATGATAATGACTTCTTTTTTACGCCCCGTTACAAAAAGTTGTCCCTCTCTCAGATAGCCATAGTCACCTGTTTT
>CALDTA010000038.1:0-2734 GCA_937924455.1 uncultured Deinococcales bacterium | reverse complement strand
TGATAAAACAAAAACTAACCAAAGCAGTGCAAATATAAATTGAGGTGTCCACTGTACCTGCATACTTTCAAAACTGTAGGCAAGCAGTCCAAAAGCTGTTGCAGATGCAATGTACTGCACTAGCGTACCGCTGATGAGTGGTGTGTCTTGCCCAAAGTTCTTTTGATAGACCGTACCGATTGCCCCACCAAATAGGGCAACAATAATTGAGATAGCTGCTGCTAGGCTAATGCCAGTTGTATTGAGCCTTTCTGGTGATTCTATAAAGCTTTCACCGACAACAAAAAGGACACCAGCAAAGCCTAAAATCAAACCTATCCACTGCCACACTTTTACTTTTTCTGAGAGCATTCGTTGTGCAATTATTGAAGTCAAAATAGGCTGTAGACCAACTATTAAGGCTGCCAAACCAGCAGACATACCAAAGCGAATAGCACTGAAAACCCCACCAAGATAGCAAACATGCAACAAAAAACCTGCGACCGCACTGTGCCCTGCCATTGCTACATTTTTTGGGCGTGGCATTTGAAATATCAAAACGATAGCTGAAAGAATACCTACGGTGATGCACATTCGCAAAAATAAAAAGGTAAAGGGTTCAGCATAGGGCAAACCGTATTTTGCACCTATAAAGCCTGTACTCCAAAAGAGTACGAAAACTAGTGGTGAAATTTTGATAAAGAGTTGGGTAATAGATGAAGACACAGGTTTAGTCTAATGCTTATTTGTAGGGAACTCTAAGTTCCACTAAAGTCAGCTAGAAATAACATGTCATTCTGAATGTAACGAAGTGAAATGAAGAATCTCGGGCAATAGTTTTACAAAATCAAATTCCTCATAAGCAGTCGCCGAGATTCTTCGCTATCGCTCAGAATGACATTAAGTAGTGCTATCAGTTCTCTGTACTTAAATCAGTCCATGCAGGATTAAACTCATTGATGAGAGTCACTTTCTTATCTCTTTTCCAACCTTTTAGAACTTTTTCTCTTTCAAGAGCAGCTTTCACATCTGCAGTTTCCTCAAAATAGACAAGTTTATTGATTTTGTATTTTCTCGTATGGACAGAACCTTGTCCATTTTTATGCTCCCAAACACGCCTTGTTAAGTTGTTCGTGAGCCCTATGTATAGTGCTTTGTTATTACTACTCATAATATATACAAAATATCGTTTATCCATTTGCGCCATAAATTACAGACTATTTTGAGCTTAAAAATGAAGAACCTTAGTTAATAATGTTATACGACACTTAGTCAAGTTCTAACATATGACAGTTCATCGCTGCAAAAAGCCCACCATCAGCAGGTATGTTGATGCCATTCAACCAACGACTCTCATCACTACATAAAAATGCAATTATTGGCGCAATATCCTCTGGCTTGCCAGGCATAGGTCTATCCTTCATACCTTCAGTACGAGCCTTAACACGTTGCGCCACGGTATCCATAAAGTCTTGCAAGATAGGTGTTTGCGTAGCGCTTGGACTAACCGCATTTACTCGGATACCTCTACCAAAGGTGTTCCACTGTTGCATCGTCCAGATGATAATTGCTTCTTTGCTAAACTCATAACAGTTTTCTGTATCTATATTGTGTTCTTGGCAAAATGCTTCTAGCCCATCAAAATCCTCAAGCTTAAGAATTGCTTTAGCTTCTTTAACATGATTATGCCAGCCCATGCCAGCTAGAGAAGCTATGTTTACGATTGAAGCATTGTCATTTAGTTTAGGAGCTAGTGCATTTGTAAAGCTTAGCAAACCTAAGACATTAACTTTAAGCAGTGGAATAGGTGCAACGGTTGGCGGTACACCTGCAATGTTGCACAGTGCATCTATACCCGAAGGTAGTTGACTAACTACCTTCAAAATATTTGCTTTATCTGATAAATCTATCTTGTGAAAGGCATCGTAGCTTTCCTTAGGTTCGTTTAAATCTAAAGCAATAATGTTTGCACTATAGCTTTTTAGTAGTTGAGCTGTTTCAGCACCAATACCAGACGCTGCACCTGTGACTACAATTGTTTTACCTTGAAGCTTCAAATTTCTTCTCCATTGACCTTGATGTTACTTGGATATCCACCTCGCATAGCAGCATGGAGGAAGCAAGTTTGCTCACTCATTTTGAGCAGTTGCTGCGCTTCGCTCTCAGGTTCATCCATGTGAACATAGGTATGCGTGTCTACAGGTTCTACACTAGGTTGTACATTAGGTCCGTCAGCGTCCTGATACCATAAATCTTGAATCACATTATAGCTATTTAGCTTTTGCTTTTTGATATGTGCAAAGCGACCAATTTGCGTCATATAGCAAAAGCCAACACCTGCTGCTAAGTAACTCATACCATTTGGTGCTTTAGCCTCGCCACCTTTGTCGGTATCATCATCACTTAAAAACTGAAAGGTACTTCCCAAAGGTTTAAAGAGTTGTATTTTAGTTTCTTTTAAACCATCAGGTCTCAAGCTAGCTTCACTACGAATATGCAGTGAACGTTTTTGTTCTGCTTGCAAGCTACTACCCGCACCACCTTCTACGCCAAAGACGGCTTCAGTTTCAGTCATTTTCTTCAGAATATCTTTTTCGTAGTGCCCTTCAGCAGGTTCAGATTTGTCAAAGATTGTTGTGGGTTCTGGGCGAAGGTCTTGGGTTGAAGCAGCAATAGAGGTGACTGGCAGATGTTCACCGTTCAAGCTAAGTGCAAAAACATTATTCATAATATCTTGCATGATTTTTTGCCCAAC
>CALDTA010000037.1:0-8853 GCA_937924455.1 uncultured Deinococcales bacterium | reverse complement strand
AGTCCGATGGGTATACACTTCAACAAATCCCCCTAAGTCCCCCTTAATAAGACGGGATTGCTTTAAGAAATTATTGGTTGTCAGAGAGTGGACTCAAAAAACGTTAGAATGAGAAATAATTATTTCGACTATTATCAGCTTTTAAGAAATATCGAAGCTAAGTCCACCTTCTTTTTCTATAATACTGACCTGACCACCGTTAGTTAATTTGCCAAACAACACTTCTTCAGCTAAAGGCTTTTTAATATATTCTTGTATCACTCGTCCAAGTGGTCTTGCGCCATAGAGCGGATCATAACCTTCTTTTGCCAACCAATTCCTAGCACTATCATCAAGCACAAGCTCAACTTTTTGTTCAACCAACTGTGCAGCAAGTTCTTTAATAAACTTATCAACAATTGAAAGCATTACTTCCTCTTGTAACGGTGCAAACTGCACAACTGCATCTAAACGGTTACGGAATTCGGGTGTGAAAGTTTCCTTGATAGCATCCATACTGACCTCGGCATTGGTTCCACCCTTAAAGCCAAGTGCATCTTTGGATGCTTCGCTTGCACCAGCATTAGTTGTCATGATGATAACAGTATTTCTAAAATCAACAGTTTTACCGTTATGGTCTGTTAATTTGCCATAGTCCATCACTTGAAGCAAAATTGCAAATATATCAGGATGTGCTTTTTCAATTTCATCAAGCAAGAGAACACTGTGCGGTTTTTGAATAATAGCATCTGTTAATAATCCACCTTGATCAAAACCAACGTAGCCTGGAGGCGCACCAATTAGCTTACTAACGCTGTGCTTCTCCATATACTCAGACATATCAAAACGAATGAGTGGTACATCTAAGTGGTCACTCAGTTGTCTACTAAGTTCTGTTTTACCAACACCTGTTGGACCCACAAAAAGAAAAGAACCTATCGGTTTTTCAGGGTTGTTCAATCCAGAACGTGCTAGTTTGATAGCACTGACAACTTCAGCAACAGCATTTTCTTGACCATAGATAACTTCTGAAAGATGTTCTTCCAAACTCTGTAATCTTTCTCTATCATCTGAAGACACTGTCTTCTCGGGAATACGTGCCATTCTAGCAACAGTAATTTCGATTTCTTTTGGGCTGATTTGCTTTTTACGTCTACTCTTTGGCAGCAAAGCTTGGGCAGCACCTGTTTCATCTATGACATCAATTGCAGAATCTGGCAAAAATCTATCTTGTAAGTATCTATCTGCTAGATTAACAGCACTTTCAATCGCTGCCTTGCTGTACTTTAAATTGTGGTGTGCTTCAAACTTCGGCTTTAGACCTTTAAGAATTTCGATACTTTCTGCTACGGTTGGCGCTGCTACATCGATTTTCTGAAAACGCCTGTTAAGGGCACGATCTTTTTCTATAGCTTTAAATTCTTGATAGGTTGTCGCACCGATGCACTTTAAGCCTAAAGCAAGCGCAGGCTTAAGTAAGTTACTTGCATCCATCGTACCACCAGAGGTCGAACCAGCACCAACTACCGTGTGGATTTCATCTATAAACAAGATGCTGTTTGTTTCTTCTAATTCAGTCAAAACTGCCTTGATACGCTCTTCAAAATCGCCACGGTAACGTGTTCCAGCTAGCAAACTACCCATATCAAGCGAGTAGAGCTTGGCATCTTTAATCGCCTCTGGTACATCTCCTGAAATAATGTGCTGGGCTAAACCATTAGCAATAGCAGTTTTACCCACACCTGGGTCACCAACAATTAAAGGGTTATTTTTATTGCGTCTTGAAAGCACTTGCAATACTCGGCTAAGTTCTCGCTCCCGCCCAATGAGGGGGTCGAGTCGGTCATCACTTGCCATAGCCGTTAAATCAATACAGTAAGCCTCAAGTGGGTTGTTATCTATACTGACCGCATCACCCGCAGGTCCGTTTGTAAATTCACCTTCTTCGTATTTTCGAGAGCTACCCGCTTTTTTCGTGTCAATAGGCAGTTGACTTGCTAAAGCGCTTGTTACCTGCAATTTACTCATACCCATGCGCTCGAGCAGGAGGCAGGCCTGCGAATTAGGTTCATCAAAAATAGCAGCTAGCACATTACCACCTGTGCTTTCTGTTCGCCCTGCTGCTTGCATTTGGTAGTCTGCCCGTTGCACGACTCGCTCAAAAGAGGTCGTTGGAATTGTATCTATCTCATAGTCATTGAGTAGGTCGCTAGAAATAGTTTCAATGGCCGCTAAAATTAACTCAAGCTCATCCTTCAACTGACTTGTATCTAAGTGCGCTTTGAGAATCAGCCCCGCTTGAGGATCATCAATTAGGCTATACAGTAAGTGCTCGAGCCCTGCATATTCATGCTGCCGATCTTTTGCGAGGTCAAGCGAATTAATAAGTGTTTGTCGTAACTCTGCAGAAATCATCTTAAGACTATTAGAGCATACATACAGTGTCGCTTCAGTGAGACTGTCTTACATGTAAGCTTACATGTAGGCGACTACTACGAATATCAAGCTCTAAACAACATCTCGCATCAAAACGTTACTCGACTTTGTAACTTCTATGTAACAATTTTAAAAATACGAAATCATTCAGAACCCCCACCACGCTAAGATAAGTAACATTTTGTCTTTTTTCTGAAATGATATCACTAAAATTAAATACATTATAATCAAAAATGAATAACATCATGTAGTAGGGGATCGGGATGGTTGCAGAGGGGCAACAACAATTAAGAAGACGTTTGCTAGCAATTGGAGCAGTGCTGGGGAGCATTGTCAGCATTTTTCTAGCACTATCAAATAGTTTTAGTTTTGTCGGCATTAGCACATTGATTTGTAGCATAGGCTGGTTAATACTTGCCAGCTTGTTTCAGTTCAGTCGCATTCCCTTACGGGCACTTGAAGTGACAGCCTTTGTATTACTGTGCAGCCAACATATTATTGCAGATCTGTTATATATAGTCTTAACACCATTTACAGGCGTAGGTCTATTTAGCGAGTTTAGTGGTGACCTTTGGGTAACAACCATTATTATTCTTTTAAGCTTTCTCTGCTTCACCCGTAAACAAGCACTTATATTAACATTGGGGCTTATTTCTTTATCGATATCAGTTGTCATCTTTCGTGCTACTAACCTAGTAGATGGAGATATTAGCAGTGTGCTCAAGCTCATTAAACATACGGCTTATTTTTTAGTCTGTTTATATCTTATTCACACGCTTTCATTATTTAGAAATGTGGCACACAATGCTCAAACGGAAGCAAAAGAGTTCGAAAAACTAGCCTTTTTTGATGAACTCACAGGCATTGCCAACAGACGTAATCTCACAGAGGTTTTAGCCAAAGAAGTAGCAAATGCCAAACGTTATCAAAGCTCTTTAAGCATTGTCATGTTTGACATTGACCACTTTAAAAGAGTGAACGATACTTACGGTCATAATATTGGTGATTTAGTGCTAAAAGAAGTCAGTAACAGCGTAGCAAACACCATTCGCTCAGGGGATAGTTTTGGGCGTTGGGGTGGTGAAGAATTTTTGTGCATCCTTCCAAATACTGATGCAAACTTTACATTTCAATTAGCTGAGCGTTTAAGACTTGGCATTGCTGATTCACTCATAGACGATGGACCAGCTATAACTGCTAGTTTTGGAATAGCACAACTAAACAACTTAGATACTTTAGAAAGCTTCATCAATCGCGCTGACCAAGCACTCTATAGCGCAAAAGAACAAGGCAGAAATCGTTGTAAACCTAATCCTTTAAAGGAAACATCTGAAGTTTACATCACATCCAAACAAACTAATCATTTAGTAAATTAAGTTTCTCAACAGAGTTTTTGAGATAAACTTATAAACGTGCAGAATATCGAACCTAGCAACAACCTATTGCGCAGAAAGTTTTTTGCCTTTGCAGCCTTTCTTGGTGGCAGCATTACTTTAGGTCTTGCCATCATTGAACCATCTACTGTGGTTGAACCTTTGAGTATTGCTTCTGGTTTTGGTTGGTTGCTTTTATCTGCACTCTTCCCTATTCAAAAAATACCTCTAAAAAAACTTCAACTTCTTGCTTTTGGAGTTGTTTCACTTCAAGTCACATCAACAGAGCTATTTCAATTTGTGATGTATGAAGCCAATGAAAGCTCCTATAACGCCTCTGTGATGAATATATTCTGGACACTTAGTCTACTCATTACTGTATCTTTTCTACTTCTTGATGCAAAAACAGCTACTCGCTCATCTTTGGGTTTTATAAGTCTTACTGCCATAACAGTTTTTGTTGGCACACTCCAATTACCAAGTGATGTTCGCTTAAGTCATGTAGCAGGCATTGTTGAACCGCTGTGTTACTTACTTATCCTCAGTTACTTGATTCGTGCGCTCGCACTATTTCGCAATGAAGCCACACATGCCAAATTGGAAGCCACAATATATGAGAAACTAGCCTATATTGATGATTTAACAAACATAGCGAATCGACGAAAATTAGTTGATATCCTCCAAAGGGAAATTGTCAACTCTCAAAGGAATAAAAACTCACTCAGTATCATCATCTTCGATATTGACCATTTTAAATCCGTCAATGACAACTATGGTCATGACATTGGTGACATTGTCCTAAAAGCTGTAGCAGAACACTGTGTAAATGCTCTACCTGATGATGCTTTGTTAGGTAGATGGGGAGGTGAAGAATTTCTTTGCGTTTTACCCCAACGTGTTTTGCCCCAACGTGTTTTGCCCCAAACATCTGAGGAACATGCTTTTACTGTTGCCGAAAATCTACGTACTGTGGTTGAAAACATTTCTTTTGATCATGGACCATCGGTTACTGCAAGTTTTGGATTAAGCTACCTCGAAGCAACCGATAGCTTTGATAGTTTGATTAAACGTGCCGACGAAGCACTCTATGTTGCTAAGGAAAAAGGACGCAATCGTTGTGAACCAAACCGATATTCTGAGTTAGCTGAACCAGTTGATGCAAATACTCAGACAAAGCACCAAAGCACGTAATGCTCTCAAAACACTTCCTATCCAGATTTATTGATAATTCTTCACCTTGTTATACTGCTCTTAATTAATACTTAGAAGCGTTGATCAAAAATATGCGCTTCAGCGCCAAGGTGCAAGACTAAATCAACAATTTCATTACCCCGTTGCACAGTCAAAATAACTTCATCTCCAATATTGTAATTACGGATTTTGTTAATCACTTCAACGAAGTTATGCGTGCGCTCACCATCTATTGCAACGATGATGTCCGCTGCTGCAATACCCGCTTGACTTCGTAAATTACCGATATCACGATTATTGCGTCCCTCACCATTTGAATCTGAACCAGAATTGAAACTACCACCATTCAAACCCAAAGCTCCCAAACAACCCACAACCTGTGAAGGCTGCCTATACTGCTGCAACACAGTCTCTTTTAACTGACAACTACGTAAGCCTGACAAATCCGCAGGGCTATCATTCGGTACATGATCGACCAATGCGCCTGACAATTTGCCTAAACTCTCTGCTGCATTGCCTGGCATATAATCACTACCGTAAATCCCTATTACAGGCACATCCCGCTTTTTCCCTGCTAATAATTCTTCTAAAATCATGCTGCTGCGCAACATTGGTACAGCAAAAGAACTTACCTGTGGCGGTAATAATAAAGGACGCAACGGTACTGGTATAAGTTTCTTAGATTGCTGCAAAACATCATCAGGAATAAAGCTAATATAACTAACCACTCCTATCACTTGACCCTCTGCATTCAACACAGGTCCACCAGAATCACCTGCTTCGAGCTTTGAGGTAAATTCGATTGTATCAGTAGCAAAATCAGCTCTACTTGCCTTGGCATTTAGACGCTTAATTCGTCCAGCTCGAGCCTGTAAAAACTCTCCCCTACTATTACCAATACTCATAACCTGCATCCCAACCCTAGGTCGGTCATTTCCCAGCTTCAAGAAAGGTACTGATGCAGAAGTATCTGCCTTAAGTAAAGCAACATCTTGATGGGCATCAAAGGCTAAGAGCTTAAGAAAATAGCGTCTTCCATTGACATCTTTGGCGATAAAGCGACTATCTTTATGACTACGAATCACATGATATGCCGTAAGCACCAACCCATCATCAGAGATGAAAAACCCTGTACCCATGCCCTGAACATAGCGAAAAGATAATGATGGTCCTAAAACCTCAATCTGCAAGGTCGCAGGTCTTGTTTCTTCAAAAATAGATTGTTGGATAGAACTTAAAGCAACGCTATTTTCAGTTTTACTGACATTAAGATACTGCTGTGCACCAAAAGCAACATCATCAAAACGTAAAGGCGCAAGGATAATTGCTAAAAATAGCAATGCTAGTGCTACAAAAAGCCACGCACGTCTAAGCGGTGACAAACTAAAGTTCAAATCTGGATATGTTTTGCTAACATTACGTTTTTGTTCTGGATTTCGATAAGGTGAACCTTCAAAAATAGTTGTTCGATTTGTTCTTTCGACGCTATTGCCTAAAACACTACTGCCTGAAACGCTATTGCCTACAAAGCTATTGCCTGAAACGCTACTGTCTACAACGCTATTGCCTGAAACGCTACCGCCTGAAACACTACTATCTACAACGCTACTGCCTGAAAAATCATCATTTGAAACATTATTGCCTACTTCTGAAGCCGAAGTACGATCATCCTGATTAGCAAGAGGCTCAGATTTTAGCTGTTTAGATTCATTATCAGGGTGCATACTATGCTACTCATCTATACCTTGTACGTATTTAAAACCTTAGATGCCTTTGAAGCAGATTTCTTTTGGGAATTTGACACTAAACCTTCTAGAAACAAATATCCAGAATTTAGTATAGACCTTTTGCGAATCAACTGGATGTGGGAAGGCTTAAACTACTCTTTTTTACATGCTTCCTTAATTTCTGAAGGTTGTCTGCAAGCTAGACAACCTTCCGTGAATAGCAAATGTGGTTTAACATAAAGCTAGTGCTAATTGATTTTGCCAGACCTTCATTATTATTGCTATTACTTATCTTGTTGCTCCTACCAAGGGTACAGGGATGGTTATGGCGTGCCTTGGCATTAGCCTTGCTAATTTTTGCCCTTGCTGGACCAGAACGTCCACTGCCAAGTCAGCGGGTTGCTGTCTTACTAGACGTATCTGAAAGTATCGGCAGCAGAGCTGGCGAAGCGCTTAGTAAGCTCCAACTATCCTCTCTTAAAGAATCCCCTTCTTTCTTTGCCTTTGCAGGGGACACAACTGCGCTAGTTGAGGCTGATTTAAGTATCGCTGATTTAAGTATCACAGATGCAATCACAGATAAAATAACAGATGCAATTGCCGACTTACAATCGCCACAACAAGCCCAATTACTACAAACTGAGTTAAGTGACCTCGCTCGTTCACTGCAAGTTGCTCAAGCAAGTGATGTAGATAGAATTCTTCTGATAAGCGATGGTGCAGAATCCGCTGGTAATGCTCTTGCCGCCTTACCCAGACTCCCTGTCGATAGCCTCTGGATACAAAGTCGAGATAATTCACGCCTCAGTGATTTACTTGCACCAGAAGAAGCTGGCATCGGAGAAAACGTCAAGGTCATCGCAGTGGCCGAGAGCGATCGAGACACTGAAGCAACACTCATCTTTACTGTTAATGGTGAAGAGCAAGAACCTATAAGACAGCAGCTTTCTGCTGGTCGCACACCTATCGATTTTAATTTCACGGTTGAAAACGAGGGAAACATAGAAATTAGTGCCAGTCTTATCACAGACTATGAACAAGCTAAAGCTGATGACAGTGCCCGTGTTGACATCAGCGTGAATGAAACTGCACCTGTTTTGGTCATTGGTGACAGTGCAGCAGCAGAATTACTCAGGGTACAAGGCTTCAATGTCGTCGAAGGCAGTCCTGCCAATATCAGCAGTCAAAGTGACTACAGCGCCATTGTCTTGCGAGACAGTGCTAATTCCTTTAGCTTAGGGCAGCTTGAATTATTGACACAATACGTAGAATCTGGCGGTGGCTTACTAATGACAGGTGGACCTGATAGCTTTGGTCTAGGTGGCTGGTACCGCAGCCCTGTCGAAGCTGTACTTCCAGTCAATACCGATCTCCGAACAGATGTTGAGATTCCACTAGTAGCTATGGTGATGGTCTTAGACCGTTCCCAATCGATGCAGTCAGGTCGTCCAAGCAAAATCGACCTTGCAAAAGAAGGTGCTATTGCAGTGGTGGATTTAGCCTACCAAGAAGATATTTTAGGACTCATCGTCTTTAGCAACGATGACCAGTGGGTATTTAAACCACGAGTTGCTACTGAACGAGGTAAAAGAGAAATGGCCAAGGCTATCCTAGATATTGAAACACAGGGTGGTACTGTTCTTAGACCTGCCTTTAACCAAGCGATTTCAGAACTTAGCAACACAGAAGCAGCTATCAAGCACATCATTTTGCTCACAGATGGTCAGCTCAATGATGGTCCATTTAACAGCAATAATGGTGTGGACTTTGCGCTGATGGCACAAATTGCAAACCAAAACGGCATTACTACCTCAAGCATTGCCATCGGTGATGGTGCAGATGTTGAGCAATTAAGACGAATATCCGTAGCTGGTAAAGGTCGCTTCTATGAAGCACTTGATGTCAGTACGCTGCCACAAATTTTTGCTACCGAAGCACTCACTGCCACTCGCTCACTCTTGAGAGAAGAAATCACTGAGCCGATTATCCGCACACATCCACTGATTCCTGAAGCTTTGAGTTCTAGTAGCACACAAAATCTAGCACCTAGCTTAAACGCCTACATAGCTAGTAGCCTAAAACGAGACAGCGAAATGCTCCTAGAAGGCATGGATAAAGAACCTATTTTGGCTGTAAGCCGTCAAGGT
>CALDTA010000036.1:0-5670 GCA_937924455.1 uncultured Deinococcales bacterium | reverse complement strand
CATCAATGTAAATGCAATCGCCCCAGGCGCAACCATCACGCCACGCAATCTAGCCGATGACCCGAACTATGAACAAGTCTGGTCAGACCTTACACCAAGTAAAAAAGCAGCCACAGTTGAAGATATAGCCAATGCTGCATTGTTTTTATTATCCCCTCAAGCTAATCAAATCACTGGGCAAACACTCATTGTTGATGGTGGTTGGACGTCCATTAGTCCAGTACCAAATTTGGACTTTGTAGAATGAGAACTATTACTTTAGAAAGTATTTTAGGCGATACTAATTCTTCACCAGATATTGCAAAAACACGGCTGTACGGTGAGGCACCACATAATCAGCTTCCACTAAGTGAAGAACAACTCCTCAACGAACCAAGTGGCAACCTCTTCGGCATGACCCAAAGTGTAGCTATGGGCATGGCAGCAGAAGATGCGAATAAAGACCAATTCTTGCTCCTAAGTACTCAAGGTGGCTTACGGGCTGATGACGGCACTGCGCTTGCGCTTGGTTACCACACAGGACATTGGGAAATTGGACTATTAGTCAAAGCTGCTGCAAAGGTATTTCAAGATAATGATGCACTACCATTTTCTGCAACAGTCAGTGACCCCTGTGATGGCAGGTCACAAGGTACGACTGGCATGTTTGATAGTCTTCCCTATCGGAATGATGCTGCTATTACTATGCGCCGTTTAATCCGTTCATTACCTCAGCGAAAAGGTGTCATGGGTATTGCCACATGCGACAAAGGACTACCCGCTATGATGCTTGCGTTGGCAGGTAGTAGCCAACTCCCTGGCATAATCGTACCTGGTGGCGTAACACTTCCTACGCCAGATGCTGAAGACGCAGGAACAGTACAAACAATAGGCGCACGCTTCGCACACGACCTAATCTCACTAGATTACGCAGCGAGCATGGGTTGTAGAGCCTGTGGTTCTGCTGGCGGAGGTTGCCAATTCTTAGGCACTGCTGCAACAGCGCAAGTGGTCGCCGAAGCCTTTGGCATGTCTTTACCTCACAGCGCACTTTGCCCTTCTGGGGAAAGCATTTGGCTAAACATGGCAGAGCGTTCTGCTTTGGCTCTATTGAACATGCAGCAAAATGCTATTCAGCTTGCTGATATTCTAAATCAGAAGTCTTTAGAAAACGCCATGCTTCTTCACGCTGCCTTTGGTGGCTCGACCAACTTACTGTTACACATTCCTGCAATTGCACATGCAGCAGGACTTACACCACCAACTGTAGAAGATTGGAGTCGCATCAACCGAGCTACACCAAGACTAGTTGATGCTCTACCCAATGGTCCAAAAAACCATCCAACTGTACAAGTTTATATGGCAGGGGGTGTGCCTGAGGTCATGCTCCACTTGCGAAAAATGGAGTTATTGCATACTGATGTGCTAACAGTTAGCGGTGAGAAACTAGATACAGTTCTGAACTGGTGGGAACAAAGTGAAAGGCGTCAGTTAGTCAAAGAACGTTTAGCCAAAGCAGGCGAAATTAATCCTGATGATGTAATCATGGACGCAGATTCAGCCAAAAAAGCTGGTTTAAGTTCATCACTCGTCTTCCCTACTGGCAACATTGCACCACAAGGTTCAGTGATTAAAGCAACAGCTATTTCAAATGCAGTTATAAGAGACAATATTTACAAACACACTGGTCCAGCTCGAGTATTTACGTCAGAAAAAGCTGCTATACGGTCAATTAAAGGATTAGACGACAATCCACTCAAAGCCAATGATGTTCTCGTACTAATTGGCGGTGGTCCAACAGGCACAGGCATGGAAGAAACCTACCAACTCACTTCTGCACTCAAGTACATTCCTTGGGGCAAAACAGTACCCATCCTGACTGATGCTCGCTTTTCAGGTGTTTCAACAGGTGCATGTGTTGGGCACATTGGTCCAGAAGCATTAGCAGGTGGTCCAATTGGCAAAGTGCGTAATGGCGACACTATAGAAATAGAGATTGATAGAAACACCCTAACAGGCACAATCAATCTAATTAAAACCGTTGATGGGGAGATTTTTGAAGACCGTTCAATTTATCCAGACCTTAAACCCCATCCACAACTTCCAGATGACACCCGACTATGGGCAGCACTACAACAAGCAAGTGGTGGCACATGGGCAGGTTGCGTATATGATGTTGATAAGATAATCTCAGTTATTGAAAAAGGTATGGAAGCAAACACTTCCCAATAAGCCCTACAAAACAGCTAGAGTAAATCAAAAGGTAAATCAAAAGGCAAAACGAAAGGAACAACATGAAACTTCTTAACTTCTCAACTACAGACAATTCTTCTACCCGTTTAGGCATAGCCACTGAACAAGGTATTGTAGATGTACAAACAGTCGCTAGCAAAGCATCTTTAAATGTACCAATAGATATGCAATCTGCAATTGAAGCTGGCAAAGATTCACTGTCAGCAGTTGTTGAAAAAGCAGATAGTTATCTAAGCGAAAACGACATAAAGTTCGCACCTGCCTTAACCTCACCAGAAAAGATTCTTTGCATAGGCTTAAACTACGGCAAACACGCAGAAGAGTCTGGTATGGCTGTGCCAGATACCCCTGTAGTTTTTTCAAAGTTCAACAATACGCTAGCTGCTCATGGTGATGACGTTCCATTACCAAGCAATGCGCTTGAATATGACTACGAAGTTGAACTTGGTGTAGTCATTGGTAAAACTGCTCGCTACGTCAGTGAAGCAGATGCACTTGATTATGTCTTTGGCTATTGCACCATAAATGACCTTAGTGTGCGTGATTTACAAATGCGAACTAGCCAATGGTTACTTGGTAAGACCATGGATAAAGGATTACCCATCGGTCCATACGTTGTAAGTAGTGATGAAATAAGCGACCCACATAATTTACAGCTAACTACACATATTAATGGTGAGCTACGCCAGAACTCAAACACCAGTGACCTTATTTTTAACATCAATCAAATCGTCAGTTATTTAAGTCAATACTTTACACTTAAACCTGGGGATGTAATTTCAACAGGTACACCTGAAGGTGTTGGCATGGGCATGACACCCAAGACATGGTTGAAAGCAGGCGACACAAGTACTGTTGAAATACAGGGTCTTGGCGCACTTACAAACACCTATAGTAAAGAGGCTTAATCATGTCTGGTAGACTCAAAGGAAAAACTGCACTTGTCACCGCCGCAGGACAGGGCATTGGTAGAGCAACTACTGAAGCCTTCATTCGAGAAGGTGCTACGGTTATTGCAACTGACCTTATGCCTAACTTGCTTGAAGGCTTGGATTGCAAATGTGAAAAGCTTGATGTCATGGATAAACAAGCCATTATAGATTTAGTAGCTTCACTAGATAGAATCGATATTCTCTTTAACTGCGCTGGATTCGTAGACCACGGAACAATTATGGATTGTGATGATAAAGCTTGGGATTTTTCTTTTGACCTTAACGTAAGGTCTATGTTCTGGATGGCTCAGTCAGTCATTCCAAAAATGCTGCAAAACAAATCTGGCTCAATCATCAATATGTCAAGCGTTGCGTCCTCAATCAAAGGCGCACCAAACCGTTTTATTTACAATACGACCAAAGCTGCAATTCTTGGATTTAGTAAATCGATTGCTGCCGACTTCATAACACAAGGCATCCGTTCCAACGCAATTTGCCCAGGAACTATAGAATCACCATCTTGGCACGGTAGAGTTAAGAATCAAGCCAAACTTGCAGGCGTGAGTGAAGAACAAATCCGAGATGAATTTGTAGCAAGACAGGCAATGGGGCGTATTGGTACTGCTGAAGAAATTGCAGCATTAGCTGTTTACTTAGCAAGTGATGAATCAAGTTTCACTACTGGTACAGAACATATCATTGATGGTGGTTGGTCTATTTAGCTTAACTTGCACATCACCCTCATTCTTAGCTTTTCTTTACGGAATTGTAAAAGGGGTCAGTATCCAAAACGATACTGACCCCCCCTTTTTATTGTTTTTAATAATTATAGCTTGATGGGCACAGCCCCATCCTACAAATTTACTTTACGAAAAGTCTAACCAAGTATACTCAGCCACACGACCATACATAAGCGCACCTGCAGGGTCTTTCTCATAGCCTTTGACGTAGGTTGAAATTGCATCTAGGAAGTCGTTAAACATCGGTACAATAACGCCACCTTCATTGCTTAGCATTTCTTGCATCATCGAGTACTTAGACGCACGAACTTTATCATCTAATTCACTTCTAGCTTCTAACAATAATGTATCAAAGTCATCACGCTGGAAACGGGTATCATTCCATGCAGCATCTGACTTATACGCTACGCTAAACATTAGGTCTTGGGTTGGACGTCCACCCCAATAAGAAGCACAGAAAGGCTGTACATTCCAAACATCACTCCAGTAACCATCCGCTGGTTCACGAACAACTTGAAGATCTATACCTGCTTGTGCAGCTGACTCTTGGAAGAGAATTGCAGCATCAACAGCACCACTAAAGGCCGCTTCTGAAGTTTTCAATACAATTGGTCCAGAGTGACCTGACTTCTTGTAGTGGAAAGCTGCTTTATCAAGATCAAAAGCACGTTGTTCAACAGCATTCTCAAAGTTTGGATAAGCAGTATTAATTGGGTGATCATTACCAGCAGTACCATAACCACGGAGTACTTGTTCAACCATTTGATCACGATTGAGTGCATATTTAAGCGCTAACATGACATCACTATTGTCGTATGGATTTGTATCTAGGTGCGCTACAAATACATAGTGACCACGCCCTGAAGTATTTTGCAAACTTACATTCTTCGCACGTTGTAAACGATCCACAAGCTTTGGATCTACACGTTCAATAGCATGAACTTGAAGCGTTTGAAGGGCAACCATACGTGCAGTAAGGTCGTTGATAACTCTAAGCTCAAATGAATCCACATAAGGTCCACCACTCTTGTGATAATTTGGATTCTTCGAGGTCATGTAGCGAACACCATGCTCAAAATCCTCCATCACAAAAGGACCCGTTCCGATACCATCATCCGTTGAACCTTCTGGTTGAATAATCATGTGGTAATCAGAAATTAGGAAAGGCAAATCAGCATTACCATCTTCAAGGTGGATTTCAACTTCATATTTACCTGTAGCTTTAACATCTGTAATGCCACCGTTTTGACCTGCTGCACCAGAGGTCGAATCATCACCTCTGTGGCGATTGATTGAGTAGACAACATCGGCTGAAGTCATCTCTTTGCCATTGTGGAACTCTACACCTTGGTGAAGTTTAAAAATCCAGCGCTTACCGCCATCAGTACCTTCAAAGCTTTCCGCTAAATCACCTTGAACACTGCCATCTGGCAAAGTTTCAACCAAACGATTAGCAAATGTCAAACCAAGCGTAGCAGGTACAAAGGATGCATAGGTTGTTGGATCTAAACTATCAGTACTACTACCACCACTACCGCCCATGACAAAATGACCACCATAAACAGGTTCTTGTGCCATAGCAGTTGAATTTAAAATTGATCCTGCTACCGTTGCACCGATGCCCAACATGGCCATCTGACCCATAAAGGTACGGCGACTAATCTTGCCCTTACTAAACAAATCCTGTAAGGCTTTTACTTCTTTCATAGCAAACCTCCTGTGGTTTTATATGTAATACCGTGTCCAAAATATGTAGTAACCAAATA
>CALDTA010000035.1:0-4637 GCA_937924455.1 uncultured Deinococcales bacterium | reverse complement strand
CTGCGGGTAGACCGAATGTTGAACTTGAGGATATTAAACGTGCTGCTTTGCCAGCCCTGCGCCATCGTCTTTTACTTAGTTTTGAGGCTGAAGTAGAAGGTGTGGATACGGATACTGTTATCCAAGAGCTTCTAAGTTGATGAGCTGATGCTTACTAATACAAACCGTGTACTTCTTGAAAATTATGTTTTGGCTTCGTCTAGTTTGACGGCTAGCTCTGGGGAACGTTTGGCAAAAGAGGTAGGTCAGAGTGTTGAATTTCAAGACTTCAGACCGTATCAATCAGGTGATGAGCTTCGATATGTCGATTGGAAGGTGTATGGGCGTACGGGTAAGCTCTATACCCGTTTGTATCAGGCAGAGCGGAATGTTAGTGTTCATATTTTATTAGATAACAGTGGCAGTATGTCTCTTGGCAATAAGGGTGAGTTTGCGAGGGCTATTGCCCAATTCTTGGTTTATGCTGCAAGGCGAAATACAAGTGCAACGGTACATGGTTTTAGCTCCTTTTTGCATAAAAATACCTCACACAAAAATACTGCTTATAAAAATACTGTACATAAACAGTCAGACATCCCCGAAGTATGGCGTTACATAGAAGAAATCTCCACCCCTCAAGAGAGTGAATTTGCTTCTGTATTGCCGACCGAAGCCATCAAACGTTTTGCACTAAATACGTCTAAGAGTGGCATACTCATTTTAGTGATTTCAGACCTTTTTGATGAAACACCCTTACAACAAAGCTTAATTGCCCTAAAAGCAAGAGGGTTTGATGTTTCTTTTTTACAAGTTATGTCACAAGCAGATTTAGAGCCTAGATTGGGTCAGCTCGAGCTGCACGACAGCGAGTCCTCAGCCAAATTGCGAGTTGGTCCCGACGAAGTAAGGGCATATAAACAAGCAGTGAGTGATTTTCTCAACCGAACACGAAATAGCATTTTACAAGCAGGCTTCAGACATAGTTTACTTAAAGTCAAAGAAACTGAGTCGCATGCGATTGAGACAGAAGCATTTAGAGAATTAGTGAAGGCAGGAATTCTTATTAAGCGTTAAACCCTTAGTGAGTTCATTTTTAAACTTACTTTTTAAGTAGCTTCTGAATAAGTAGCCTTTTAAAATGCGTAATGTTTGCGATACACTAAACAATCACGTTGATGCTTTATAGTTTTAGTTAAAAAAGATGAGGATCTTGCAGGTATGAATTTTAGAGGTGAACGTATTGCAATCGGGGGTGTGGCAGTTTTTGCCCTCTTAAGTTTATTTTTATCGCCTTGGGCAGCGTTGAGTCGAGAAATCGGTGCAAAAAGCTCCGTTTTGGTTTTACCAAACACGATTTTTGACTTTACTGGACGCACTGAGTCCGTTGTTTTGCCAAATGCAGGACTGATTTTGGCTGCAAGCTGTGTGTTGTTAGCTGTGATGGCAGTGGCAGGGCTTGTTCGTCAAAAAGCTTTGCGAAGTGTTTTGTGGTTGCTTTCTGGTATTGCCTTGCTTGTCTTAACCTTTTGGGGCTTACAGGGCTTTCAGGGGGCTATTGGGGAGGCTCGAGCCAGCGCACTTGGCGACTTAGCACTCACTGCAATCGAAAACCCTCGAAGAAGCACAGATGTTGACGCAGCCCAACTTGCCTATGATGCACTTGGAACAGTACCAATTTCAGAGTCAGTTGAAGCTCTAAAAGATGCAGGTGTGCGTGTTCGCCGTGTACCGTATAGCAATAGTGGTTTTGCCTTAGCATCCTTTCTGTCTATGATTGTAGGCATTCTTGCTATTTTCTTTTCGCTGAGGTTATTTAGACCAGCAAACAGATTGATTGACACTATCGTTCAACAAGCTGCCGTTCCGGCAACCTCGATTATTTTAGCCTTTGCAGCAGCAGGTGTTGTTGTTTTGGCTTTGCAACCAACCCCTATGGGCAATGGTGTCGAAATCTCTGGACTTTATCCCTATCTTGTTGGGCGTTTAGATACCCTTTGGTATTCCTATCTGACCTTGCTGTCTTATTCTTTGGGAACTGTTGGTGGTTTTCTCGACGCCTTAAAGTTCGCAACGCCACTGATATTTACAGGACTAGCCGTTGCTTTATCTTTCCGTGCTGGTCTATTTAATATTGGTGCGCCTGGACAGATGGTGCTTGGTGCAATTTTTGCCATGCTAGTTGGCATTTACCTACCAGGTCCAAAGTTTTTTGTTTTGCCCTTAGCAGTCATTGCTGCAGCCCTTGGTGGCGCACTTTGGGGTGGTTTGGCAGGCTGGCTGAAAGCACGTTTTGGTGCAAACGAAGTTATCAATACGATTTTGCTCAACTATATTGCTGCCTCACTCTTGTTATTTTTGATTTCTAGTCAACACACCTTTGCCTCCGCAGCCTTTAGAGCCTTGATTGCCTTTGCTGCCTTGATAGCTATTGCCATGGTTTTAAGTTTGATACCTTCCATGCGAAAAGTGTTTACTGCTGCGCCAAGGCGAAATATGGCAATTCTTGGTATTCTTGCACTTACCGTGTTTATCGTTTCAGCATGGCCTAGACCAACTGATGGTACGATTACCATCAATCTTCCCTTCAAAGCTGAAGGTTCAGCTTCAAAGTCCATTCCGCTTTCGGAGTCTGCTCGCTTTGACCATTTGCCCAAAATATTGGGAATCGATTTAGAAGAAAATCCTGGCACGAATATCGTGCCAATCAACTACGGCATTGTGTTTGCGCCTATCGTTGCCTTGCTCGTCTTTTTATTTTTCCCACTGAGACGGGTATCAATCCTAGCCAAGCTGCTGGTTTCTCTAGCGCTTGGTGTATTGACTTATCTAGCACTATTTTTCTTTGGCTTTACGTCTCATGCCACAGCTATTCCACCAACACAGCTAAACTTCTCTTTTATATTGGCTATCCTATCTGCCATCTTTGTTTACTACTTTTTGTGGCGTACCAAATGGGGCTACGAACTTCGGGCAGTGGGTCTGTCACCCGAAGCAGCCGAGTATGCAGGTGCAAATCTATCTCGCAACACTGTTTTAGCAATGGCCTTGAGTGGTGCTCTGGCAGGTTTAACTGCTTGCCACTATGTACTTGGTGGTACTCTAGAAGATTATGCTTTGCGAATCTCACTACCAACCAATGATGGTTTTGATGGTATCGCCGTGGCACTACTGGGCTATAACACGCCTCTTGGCGTAGTGCTTGCAGCCTTCCTTTTTGGTGTTCTAAAAAATGGTGGTTCGATTCTCAATATTACATTCCCAGAGCTGACACGAGATGTTGTTGATATGGTTGTGGCACTTGTTGTGCTTTTCATTGCTGCTAAAGGCTTTTTGCCAGAGCGCATAACTAATCCAAAACTACGGCGAGCAAATGTTGAGAAAGCTAGATTGCAAGCTGAAAATTCACAAGATGATGCTGCTACAAGTAGGCAGGGAATAGAAGGGCAGAGCTAATGGATTCGATACTTATTTTCACACTCATTGCTTCTGCATTGCGAGCAACCACACCGCTACTCTTTGCTGCACTTGGTGGTTTGTTTAGTGAGCGTGGTGGCATTGTCAATATTGCTTTAGAAGGCATTATTATCTTTGGTGCATTAGCAGCAGCAATCACAGCACAACTTGTGGAAGCACCATTTTTGGTTGATAACCCAACGGCAAATGTGTGGTTCGCACCGTGGTTAGGGGTGCTTGCAGCGATGGTTGTTGGTGGTGCAGTGGGCTGGCTTCATGCCTTTATCTCAATTCGCTACAAAGCCGATCAAATCATTTCAGGTACTGCCATTAACCTCATGGCCATAGGTTTACCTGCAGTCATCCTCAAAGGTATGTATGACAATACCTCAACAAGTAAGGCTGTTGAAAACCGCTTGCCACAGTTCGGACCAGATGCTTACGCAGGTGCATTTCAATTTAGTCCTTTGGTCTATCTTGCCTTTATCCTCGTACCAGTTGTTTGGTATGTGGTTTACAAAACCCCTTTTGGCTTACGTCTTCGTTCGGTTGGTGAACATCCTGAAGCTGCTGAGAGTGTGGGCATCAATGTTCGCAGAATGCGCTACTATGGTGTGATTATCTCTGGTGTGCTAGCAGGTCTAGCAGGTGCTTACTTAAGTATTGGTAACTTTAACCAATTTATCAGTGAGATGTCTGGTGGACGTGGTTTCATAGCCCTAGCTGCGCTCATTTTTGGTAAGTGGCATCCGCTAGGTGTGCTCGGTGCAACCTTGCTGTTTGGAGCATTTCAATCCGCAGCGACGCTGCTTGGCGGTGGTAATTTGCTGCCATCAACTATTGTTGAAAGTATTCCTTTTATCCTCACGATGCTTGTGCTTGCAGGTTTCATTGGAAGAGCAATTCCGCCAAAAGCGATTGGCAAACCCTACGAAAAGTAGGGTGGGCCATCTGCCCACAAATAAAATGTGGGAAGCAATATTTATATGTGATTACTGATGGGTATAGCCCATCCTACGAAAATTGATTGGTAGGATGGGTTATGCCCATCAAATTTAAGAGGGTTTTTAACAACAAATCGAAAGCCAAAAAATATAGATTTGGTAGGCTGGGTTATACCCACCATCTCGAAAATTATTTTGATTTTGTAGAAAGATACAAACTATGAACTTTAAACGCTCAGCAGGAATTGTCCTACACCCAAC
>CALDTA010000034.1:0-3360 GCA_937924455.1 uncultured Deinococcales bacterium | reverse complement strand
TTTACTTAGCATCGACCATCAACATATGGTTCATCCACTGCACAATGTTGCAGGTCATGCCCACGGTAAAGTTTGGGTAAAAGGTGATGGTTCTTACCTCATAGATGCAGATGGCAATAAATATATCGATGGCTTATCTTGTCTCTGGAATGTAAGTGCAGGACACGGACGTAAAGAACTGGCTGATGCAGCATTTAAACAAATGAATGAAATGGCATTTTGCAGTAGCTACACAGGTGGTTCCAATCGTCCAGCGATTGAGCTTAGTGAGCGTCTTGCCCAAATTACCTATCCAAACATCAATCACTTTTACTTTACATCTGGTGGGGGCGAGAGTAAAGATAGTAACTTCAAGTTGGCACGTTATTACTGGAAGGTTAAAGGTAAGCCTGAAAAGACCAAAGTTATCAGTCGTGAGTGGGGTTATCACGGTGTGACTTTTGCTGCGATGTGTGCAACAGGTATTAAGGGCTACTGGAACAACTTTGGTCCACTATTAGATGGATTTAGTCATATTCCTTCACCTGATCCATACCACTATCCAATGCCAGAAGATGGTTCTTCGCAGGGTATTGCTGCTGCTAATGAACTTGAGAAAGAAATCCTCAAACAAGGCGCAGATACTGTTGCTATGTTTATTGCTGAGCCTGTTCAAGGTGCGGGTGGGGTTATTCCTCCACAAGAAGATTACTTTAAGCGTATTCGTGAAATCTGCGATAAGTATGACGTGTTGCTTGTTTCTGACGAGGTCATTACTGGCTTTGGACGTACTGGGAAAATGTTCGGGCTCGAGCACTACGGTATAGTCCCTGATCTGATTCAATTTGCTAAGTCCATCACCTCTGGTGCGCTACCGCTTGGTGGCATCGGCATAAGCGATGAAATCTACCAAACTATGGCTGGCGCAGATGCACCTTGGATGCACGCTGCAACCTACAGTGGACACCCAACTGCCTGTGCAGTTGGCTTAGCAACCATTGACATCATTGAAAAAGAAGACTTTGTAGGACAAGCTGCTAGCAAAGGCGACATCATGCTAAAGAATTTCCATGAAGCCATTGGCGACCATGCTCATGTAGGCAATATTCGTGGTAAAGGCATGATGATTGGTGTTGAAGTTGTAGAAGATAAAGCAGCTAAAAGCTGGTATGACAAGAGCTTTGGGCTAGGTGGCAAACTGACTAAAGCCATGATGGAAAGAGGCTTGTTCACTCGTGTACGTAGTGAAGTTATTTGTATCGCTCCACCAATCACAACGAGTCAAGACGTTTTAGATGAAATGGTTGATATTGTTAAACATTCTATCAATGATGTTTTAGGTAGTTAATAGTTCAGATTTAAAATAATAAGACAAAATTTAAGCCCTCTAGAACTGTCATACTAGAGGGCTTTTCTTATTGAATGGATAAGCTAGGTATTATCAGTTAACTGCTGTTTTTAAACCTTTACCAACTTTAAAGCCAACTGTCTTTTGTGCCTTAATTTGAATCGCTTCGCCTGTTTTAGGGTTTCTACCTGTGCGAGCAGCACGCTCACGAACTTCGAATGTACCAAAGCCAGTGATAGCAATGCCTTCGCCATCGGCTAGTGTGGTTTGGATAGTATCAAATACTGCGTCAACTGCTTTTGCAGCTTGTGAAGCGTTTAGGTCTAAACTGCGTTCTTCAAATACTTCGTGCATACGTTGTGTGAATTCACCTTTGTTCATTTAAGATTCCTTTCCCTTGCTGTTTTTGTGCAAGGTGTTTGTGAATGACTACTATACATATCCTGTTTCTATTTGTTTGAAATGCTTAATATTTAAGCGCTTAAATATTAAGGTATATATAGCGAAAAAATAAGCGCCTCTTCAGCGCATTACTTTTTTAGAATACACCTGTATGCAGTATTCGTCAAGTGTTTACAGCGTTTTTTGAGTGATTTTCTCGTGATATTTGGATGGTTTTTGGGTATTTTTTTGGCATTCTACTGTGAATTCTTTGACAATCAGGGTTTTTACTTGCTATCTAAATATTTTGTGAACTCAAGCGTGTTTTCCTTAATGTGAAGTAAAAAGCTTTCTTCACCAGATTGTAAAAAGTTTTCAGGTAAGCCAGAACTCACTTCATTGATATAAGTTCTAAAGCCTTCTCCAGCATGACCCACAAAGAGCCAATCATAATTTTCTTCTTTTAAGAGTGTAAAAAGTTCTTGAGGGCTGTAATCACAACGACGTGCATGGATTTTGTTTTGTTTTTCAACAACTACATGTGGGCAACTATGGTCGCTGGTGATGACACCACCAAGTTCACCTCTTGTGATCCAGTGGAGGTAGGAGTTGTTGCCTTGCCAGATGATATAGGTTTTATCGCCAGGGGATATGCTAGAGAGTGGGTTGCCAGAGAGTGCGGATTGGGCTCGAGCCCTCACAACATCTCTCGCCTCATGCCGTCTCAAATTCTCCTTGTTATCAAAAGTTACATCCCGAACCTGTCCTGTCGGATTTTTAAACACAGTGCCTAATACAAAAGGTGTCGTACTCAGAATGAATAGACTGAAGATAAGCATGGGGGCTCGAGCCCTGAATTTAGCCTCTGAAAATATAAGCATAAAGAGGTACAACATAATCCCAGCGATATAAATAAAACTATAACGGGGAAAACCACCCAATAAACCTGTTTGGTTATAAGCCGTCACAAGGATGGAAAGCATATACAATGCAAGCGTTCCTATAGTGACTATAAAGGCTGAAAAAACTAGCCAAAGCTGTTTCCTGTTTCCTCGTAACTGGTACAAAGCAATAAAAAATAAAACGAAGAGAATAGCTAGCCAATAAGTCATAGAATTAGGAAACTTTTGCTGACTTAATTGCTCAACTACCGAACCATTAAATCTAGGTAGCATCGTTGTATGTTTTGTAAAAACATCAGCAACTTTTTTTCTAACAGGTTTTGCTTTTTCATCCTCACCATCAAAAAGGATTTTGAGGTACACATCTGCTTGAGGATTCATGTTGTTTACAAATGCCTCAGAGCCATAGCGCTGAATAACCGAACTTTCCCAAAATTTATTTACGCCAAAGCAAGCAACTATAACTAAAAGCAATACACCCGAAAGCGTTAGTGTTTTACGCCATTCAACCTGTTTGATCAGTGCAATAAATAATGCAGCGAGTAAAAATGTACCTAGAACAGCTAAAGCCAAAGCCAATCCACCAGGACGAACCAGCGTCAGAGATAGTGCTAGGGGAACAATTAAATAGAGTGCTTTGTAGCTAGCATGAGCTATGAATTTATAAAGTAAAAAGCTAGTTAGCCCAATCAGGAGCATAGCCATAACATCAGAGTAGAAACTTTGGACTTCACCTGTTAATAGTAAAAG
>CALDTA010000033.1:0-3839 GCA_937924455.1 uncultured Deinococcales bacterium | reverse complement strand
AGCAACAACTGCGTCAACATTGTTATCATTTGCAGTTAGGATTTGCTCCATGTTGCGCTGAGCATTTTCAGGTAACCAGCCGTCAGTGTATTGCTCACCAACAACATTGATTGCGCCCGAATCAATCGCATCTTGAAGGACCTCTAACTGACCACCGTGTAGGAAGTCTGCATTAGGGTCAGCAGCAGAACCTTTGATGAATACATAGTTGCCTTCTGGTTGAACTTTGAAAACTTCAGCAGCTTGGATACGACCTACTTCAACATTGTCAAAGGTTAGGTAAAACACGCCAGGAACTTCAATTAAGCGGTCATAACCAACAACTGGAATACCTTCATCATTTGCCATTTGAATTGCTGGACCAATTGCGCCAGAATCTTGAGCAAGGATGATAAGTGCATCAGCACCACGAGCAATTAAACTCTCAACATCAGAAATCTGTTTTTCTGGTGAGCTTTGTGCGTCGGCGCTAATATAGGTGCCGCCCATAGCTTCAATTTGACCTTTCATAGCAGCTTCGTCAGTTTTCCAACGTTCTTCTTGGAAGTTTGACCAGCTTACACCGATGGTTTGTGCAAAGCACATACTGATTAAAGTCAGTACGGCTAAGCCTAATGCTAGTTTTCTCATGAATTCTTTCCTCCACACTATCCACAAATAAGGGTACGTGGCATTCGCATGTTTGGATTAGTCATATCTATACAGTTTATGATTCAAGGCTCTTTTAAAGCACTGAAATTAGGTGGTCTAAGGCGACACCTAAAACTGGTAAAATTTATTTTTTTGACCTGCGAACTAATTCGGAGTATACTGAAAGCCTCTGAGGCATGTCAAGTCTCTGTCATACAATGTCGTACAATGTCATACAATTGCTCTAAAAGCTGCTACTAACTGTAGTTAGAATGATTTCAATTGAACTTGGTAGACTAGGTCTTGAGTTTGAATAAAAAGTTAGGTAGTTTAAGCTTATAAAGTATCAGTAAAGTATTAGGTGCTTTTTTCAAAAAAGCGTCACTAATTCTAAGAGAAATTCTAAGAAAGCCTTAGTCTAATAGGCTTTAGCAGATTTAAAAAAGAATAGTATAAAAGAATAGTATAGGAATTTAAAATGTTGCAGCGATCCGCTAATGACCAATTAAGCTTACAAGATATTCGGCAGAAAAATGCTGCTCGAATTTTCCATGCCTTACGTGTTTCTCCAGATCTTTCGCAAAGAGATTTGGTCGATCAAACAAGTATTGACCAAGCTACTGTTTCCGTGATTATCAATGCTTTAGTGGATAATAATATTGTTGCTCGAAAAAAAGAGACTAGCCAAGGTAAGGTGGGCAGACCTCGTACAGCATTAAGTATTTCTAAGGATACGAAAATCCTCATGGGGGCAAGTATTGAACCTAATGCAGTGAATTTGGTCGCAACTTATCTAGATGGTGAACTGATTGATCGCATCACACTTGATACTGCAAACGAAATGAAACCTACTTTAGAACGTGTGTATAAAGCAGCAAAGGATATTGCAAAAAATGCTGGCTTTAGTACTAAGCAAATTGTAGGTATAGGTATAGGTTGTCCTGTAGTATTTGATGTTGAAACACAACAAGTATGGTCTTCACGGCATATTGATTGGCCTAAGGTAAACATTAGTACGCTTACTAAACAATTTGATGTTCCCTTCTTATTTGATAATGATGCGAATACAGGCGCTTTAGCCGAGAAATATTTTGGAAACTGTCAAAATATAGATAATTTCTTGTTTGTAGGTGGTCCTTGGGGCATTGGTGGAGCGTTATTTATAGATGGGCGCTCTTATAAAGGCAGTAGTGGATATGGTGGAGAGATTGGTCATATGACAGTAGCTGCACATGGTCGACAATGTGGGTGTGGTAAGTACGGGTGTTTAGAGGCCTATGCTTCTGAAAAATCCATACTTGCTAGATTGGCTGAGCGAGGTACTGAACTTGATGATATTCATGAAGTTGCTTTGTTGGCTAAACATGGGCATCAATTTGCAAATCATATTTTGTATGAAGCGGGAGATTACTTGGGTCTTGCGCTGAGCAATGTTACTAACTTTTTTAATCCTGAGTGTATTGTTTTAGGTAGTGAAATGATGCGAATAGCGCCTTTGGTGAGAGATCAGATGCAATTTAGCTTGCGGGAGAATACTATGAAGGGGCTCGAGCCTAACATCATCCTTTCCTCGCTTGGTCGTTACTCTGTAGCTATGGGTGGTGCAGCACACGTGCTTGAATCCTTTTTACATCAACCTACTGGTTTGATTAGGTATTTAAGTTAAAGTTTTATGACTATACTTTTATGACTATTTTTAGAAGCAGTATTTTACTATGTTTGTTATTTATTGCTTTTGCTCAATCTAATGCTTTTGCTCAACCTAATATAGCTATTCCAAAGTTTATAGAAGAAACAACACTTTCAGGTTTAAATCATATATATAGTGGTGCTGATGATTTTATCGTAGGTGGTGGCGTTACGGTATTTGATTGCAATGCCGATGGTCTACCAGAGGTTTTTCTGGCAGGTGGTGAAGCAAATGCCGCTTTGTTTTTGAATAAGAGCAGTGTTGCTAGTTCATTGCTATTTGAGATAGTTAATACTTTCCCAAGCCTTGACCGTGTTACTGGTGCGTATGCGCTAGATATAAATAGTGATACCCACAAAGATTTGGTCATTCTTCGCTTTGGTGCAAATATTGTTTTGAGAGGGCTTGGCGATTGCCAATTTGAGGAAGCGAATAGCCTTTGGAATATTGATGGGGGAAACGAGTGGACTACTGCGTTTACTGCAACGTGGTTACCTGAAGCGTCTTTGCCTATATTGGTTTTTGGCAATTATATAGATAGAATTGCGGATAGCCCATTTGGCAATTGTAGCCCGAATGTGGTTATCAGACCGAGCAGTGTTACTAACACATATGAACCTGCTGAAGCTTTAAGTCCAAGCTACTGCCCATTATCACTATTGTTCTCTGATTGGAATCGGTCTGGTAGACCATCACTTCGATTTAGCAATGACAGACAGTATTACTTAACGAATAAAAAGCGGGGTGGGGCAGAGCAGCTTTGGAAGGTTAGCGAGTCGGGAGAGTTTGAACCTTATACCGTGTTTGATGGTTGGCAAAAGCTACAGATTTTTGGCATGGGCATAGCTAGTGCAGACATTACTGGCGATGGTTATTTAGATTATTTCTTAACCAATATGGCTGATAATAAACTCAGAATTTTAGAAGATACTGATACTGCAAAGCTTAAACCAACTTACACTGATAATGCCTATAAGCGTGGTGCAAATGCTCACCGACCCTTTATAGGGGATCAAGGTTTACCCTCTACGGGTTGGCACGCAGAATTTGCTGATGTTAATAATGATAGTGTTCAAGACCTATTTATAGTCAAAGGTAATGTCAGCCAAATGCCTGATTTTGCGCTGGAAGATCCAAACAATCTGTTACTTGGTTTAGAGGATGGTAATTTTCAAGAAGTAGCAGATAAAGCTGGACTACTAAGTTTTCATAAGGGCAGGGGAGGGGCAGTAGCCGATCTAAACCTTGACGGCTTACTCGATATTATAGTTGCAAATAGAAATAAGCCTACACAGCTTTGGAGAAATATAGATTCAGGAAATTCTGACCATAAATGGCTAATGCTTGATGTTCAAGGTTCAGCAACAAATCCTAATGGTGTTGGGGGATGGTTAGAGCTGACTGTGCGAGATGGTACCGCAAGAGAAGATAAAACTATAATCCATGAGATAACCGTCGGAGGTGGTCATGCAAGTCATGATGCAGCTTGGATTCACTTTGGTTTGGGTAACCATGAGCT
>CALDTA010000032.1:0-3770 GCA_937924455.1 uncultured Deinococcales bacterium | reverse complement strand
TACATGGCAATACTGCCATATTGATTGATACAGGTATTGGTAAAGTACTTTCTTCAATCGTATTTTCCACAACGCCCAACCAATCCATAGTCTGAATATAGCCCTGAATTCGCTTACTAGCAGTGACTGCTTGCTTCATTTCTAGTTCAGGAAAGAGAATCATAAATTCATCTGAGCCATAGCGCGCAACTACATCTACATCTCGAATAGCTTCTCGAACAGTTGATGCCACTTTTTCTAAAACTGCATCACCAACTTCTTGAGAATAGCGTTGATTAATTTTTGAAAGCTGTGCAATATCTATAAGAGCGACACAAAACATCGTGCCATAGCGCTTGTATCTTGCTAGGGCAAGCTCGAGCTGCTCGTTAAAGTAGCGTCGATTATATAGCCCTGTAAGCTCGTCATGATGGCTAAGCCAAGCCACACGTGCATTCAAACTCTTCAGAGCTTGATACTGTTTTTGCAATTCTACATGCTTTAGCTGATAAATTTCGGCCTCATGTTTAGCTGTTTGCGTTTCGTGCATCAGCTTTACAGTACGAATATGCTGATCTAGCTTAATGTCAAAGACTTTATCTTTGAAAGTCTGAGCTGTTTTGTGGTGCTCTAACGCTTTATTGAGGTCTCCCGTAGCTTCATATACGCTTGCATATAATTTATAGCACTCGTACTGTTCGGCAGAGCTATCCAAAAAATCAGCTGCCTTTAGTGCATCTCCTGCAAATTGCTCGGCTAGATGAAAATCACCTAACTTCAAGTAAACAGATGAAATACCCCGAAGTGCATGAAGTTTTGCAAGACGATTTTCATGTTTTCTTGCAATCGACAATGCTCTAGAAAAGTGCTCAATTGCTAAATCACAATCTTCTGATTCTAAGTAGACTAAGCCACAACTTATATAGGGCTGTGCTTGAGCATTTACTTCATTCAAATTTTTAGCTATGTCCAAAGCACGCTGTGCAGCCACCAAAGACTGACTCTGATAACCAAGTTGTAAATATACTCTAGCTAAGCTATTCCAAGTCTCAGAGAGCGCTGTTTTATCTTGCATGGATAGTGAACGCTGCTTGATTGAAAGCGCCTTTTTTAGGCTTCGAAGTGCTTCATCAGCTTCACCAAAGTGGCTGTAAACTTTACCAAGTTGCGCCAGAATATCACCTTGCTGTGCTTCATTATGCTGAGCATGTTGCATTGCTTTTACTAAATGTTTCAGCGCCTTATCATAGGTTCCAAGACCACCATAACTAATACCTAAAAGCATGTTGCAATCTGCCATATGTCCATCTGTTTCACAATGCCTCTGTGCTTCAAGAGCATTGGTTAAAGCTAACTGATAATCATAGCGATGTAGGTGTCCGTAACCAAGCGTTAATAGGCTTTCAAGTACACCTTTTGTATAGTGCTTTCTTTCAAAAACACCTTTTGCAGATAAATCGTAAGCACGCTGTGCTAGTAGCATTGAACGTGGCACATTGCGTCCTCGAAAAATATTGGCACGTTTATTTAGTTCATCGATTTGTTGTTTAAGAGATACACCTTGTACTAAGTCAGTTTGAGGTGTTTGGGGGGCTCGAGCCTGTCCAACATCCCTCCTAAGCCTAGACTTAGTACTGGACTTTGTACTGGATTTAGTACTGGACTTAATTGAAGAATGTTTTGAAGAAACTAAATTGTGATTGTTTAAATTATTGGACATTGGCTTATTAGACACCGCTTTGTCAAATACAGCTTGTTAAACACAACTGAAGACACGTGCTTTCTCCCAGATATTAAGATCTATCCTGATCTAAACACCCCATTAACCTACTGAGTGCTTACATCCTAAAACCTTGTACCTTCTGCTCCCCAAAAACACGACTCAAATATAAAAACAGCCCATCCAAATCGCTTATGAAATCATCAACCCCATAGTTCAAAAATAGTTCAAAAATCTCAGCTACTGACTCAAATTGTTAGCAAAGCATTTAGCTTTATTGCTAATTTAAAGCCAAAACATTAAGATTTCTTAATCAATATATCATAATCATTAGATTAATCACATTAGAACGATAATCTTAATGAAGATTTTTTAGTTTAGCAAAAGAACTATTAAAAAAAACTAACACTAACTCTCACAAATCAGCGCTTTTATGAATTTAGTAGCCAAAACAGCTTCATTAAACTTGCAATGTTTATATCAATTAATATGTAGCTCGAAAATATCCCGAACGGCATATTAGCTGAAAGCGTCATTTTCTCAACTATATTAGCTCTTCCACGATTAACTGACCTAAGTCAGTTAATCGGCGAGCTTCGTAACGAGTAGGAACGAACTCATTTAGCATGGGTCAATATTACGTGGAGACACTATATACAGCTGATGCAAAATAGGGTTTTAGCGTCTGTGACACATGAAATCTGTGACGTATGAAATCTGTGACGCATGAAAAATGATGTGTTTTTGGATTTCAACATATACCAAAATTCAGAATTGCTGTCTGTGACGGTGTAAAAGGCTGTATCAAAGGCTGTATTTGTAACTTCTTACAATTTGTATTCCATATCAGCCCTACACTATCTGACATTATGACATTTGCAATTCATTTCGGTATTGACCAGACACTAAAAACCCTGAAAACCCTGAAGACGCTCAAGACACTCAACAAAGCTAACCAAAAACGGTAGGCTGTAGAATAATGACACAAAAAGCATCAGAAAACACTACTAGCGAAAACACAGCAAGTCAATTAACCCTGCAACAGGCATTAAAAATATTAGGCTTTGCACAAACAGGCGGAGAAGCAAAACATATGATTCAAGAGGGTTTAGTGACAGTAAATGGTGAAATAGATACTCGACGCAAACGAAAAATTCATCAAGGTGACGAAGTTTGTTTTCAGGAAGATTGTTACGTTATCGAACTAGAAGACTAATATTACAGGTATGTATAAAACGCCAGTCATCGTTGTTGATTACAACCCTATCTGGGCACAACGCTATCTTGAAGAAAAACAAAGACTTACAGACGCTTTGGGCAAGTTTTTAGTTGAGATTGAGCATATCGGCAGTACTGCCATCCCTAATCAAAAAGCAAAACCCATTATTGATATCATGCTCGCAATACAAAAACTGGAAGACTTTCCATCTCTACTGCCTAACCTTGAAAAACTTGGATATCAACTCCAAGACGTTGGAATGAAAGAACGGTATTTTTTACAATATTATGATCAAACCATAAAACAGCATTTTCATTTACATATTGTTACTATGAAGCATTGGTCTACACGGAAAGAACGATTGATGCGAGACTACTTGCTCGAGCACCCCCAAGCTGTCCAAGCTTATGGCTGCTTAAAAGAGCAACTTGCGCAAAAATACCCAAATGATTCTCTAAAATACACACAAGCTAAAACACAATTTATCCAAGCTCTACTAGATAAAGCCTATAGCAAATTAGGCTTAGACCCTATTGATGTTTGGAACGATGATTGATACCAATTACAGATACTTTATTAGCTCTCTTAAAGGCAAAACATACGCTTAGCAAAAGCTAGCAACCACTATAGTAAGCGTCTTTAAAAAAATCGTAAGGCTTTATACCTGTAAACCGTTAAGGAAATTAAGTTATTGATTAACTTATGAAGTGCTAATGAAGTAGTTACAGCTCCTCTCTAATATTTAAAGTAAGACTTTTATCGGGGAGTTCCTTATGCGACAACATAAAAAGAAACTACGTCATCTAAAAAACATCTTCTTCTTTTTTAGTATTGCGCTGTTATTTCTAATGC
>CALDTA010000031.1:0-7005 GCA_937924455.1 uncultured Deinococcales bacterium | reverse complement strand
AGGTTCTTTGTACTGTGGCATTCCAGCACAGCCCAACACCAACGCATTAGCCCCAAAGTCATCTTTTAACCTCTGCCCTGCTAGCAACATCTTATCCAAAGTTTTATCGCTACTGGCTAAATCAGCAACGCTTGAATCTATCGCTACATCTCCAGCAATTCGTCCACTAATCCCTAAAGCACGGTAGTAACGATGGTGTCTTACAATAGAATTACCTGATATCGAAATTGTTCCGATTCTATCGCCTAGACTAAGTGCTGTGAACAAGCCTGCTTCAGCAATTCCTGTCACTGGCTTGCCAACCTGTTCTCTTGCAGCATGTAAACCAGGATCAGAAAAACAGGCGATTACAAAGCCATCGTAGCTATCTTTTTGTTCTTTGAAACAACGAACTACAGGTTCAGCAACAAATTCAACATCCTCCTGTGTTTCAATCCCGTGAGGTGTGTCCTTTAAATTTTCGACAACAATATCCACAGAAAGTTTCTGTCTAATATGTTCAAGAGAGCCATCTATATTTTGCGTGACTTCTGAATTACTATTTGGGTTAAGTACGAGAATCTTCATGACTAAAAAGTCTTAGACTTCTTGTACACCTTCGCTAAAATCAAGACCTGAACGTTTAAGCACACGTTCTAGTTCAGCACTTGTATAGTCATCTAACTGTAGACCAGGTTGACGAATATAGTTTGATGTAAAAATACCACGCTTCATAAAAATGTATTTACGGTAGGCTAGCCCAATCTTTGGCTGGAACTCATAGCGGATGAAGCTTGCATATTTATCAAAAGTTGCTGCCGCAGCATCACCTTCACCATTTGTAAACTGCTGATATATTTTTACAAGAATTTCTGGATACGATAGTCCAGTCATAATACCTGCTGCACCACGTTCTAGTTCCTCAAAGAAATACTTGCCACCTAAACCACCAAAGGCTTTAATTTTGTTGTCAGATAATTTAAGAATCTTCGATAGCTTCTCTAAAGCTGGTTGCTCTTCTAGTTTGATATAGGGAGTATAGCCATCAATAGCAAGTTTTGCGATGACTTCAGAAGAAATAACAATACCGAATGATTCTGGGAAATCATGAATAATCACAGGAATGCTGATTGCTTCTGCAACTTGCTTGTAGTGTGCGTACAAGGCAGCATCGCTTTGTGGGGTGATAGGTGCAACAAAAACTGCTGACGCCCCATAACCTTCAGCACGTTTTGCTTGTTCAATTGAACCAGCAGTGCCTAGAGCACGAACCCCTACCCAAACGTCTAAATCACCTTTATGTTCGACAACTGTTTTTACAACAACATCTCGCTCAGATTCAGATAGTTTGTGCGCTTCACCCATAAACCCTAAAATGGCAACACCATTTACACCGACTTGCTTTTGGAATTCCATCAGTTTGATTAAGCTAGCAACATCCACCTCACCTTGCTCGGTAAAAGGGGTTGGAAGAATTGGGTTTACACCTTGTAGTTCTTTGGACATTATTGTTCTCCTAAATTAACTGTTTTTTAGCAAAATTGATGGGTGCTTGTATTTCCATCATCAAATCCATCCACCATTTACAGGGGCACCTTCCTTTGTCTAAAGGAAGGGAAAAACAAGTTCTTTCTTAGAGTGCAAAAAACACTACATTAGATAGCGTTAGGATTTCCCGAAACGAATTTTCCGTAGCCTTTTTCTTTTACAAGTACACCATCACTATAAACTACTTCACCACGTACAATCGTTTGCAGTATTTTACCCTGAACTTGCCAACCATCGTAAGGACTCCATTTAGATATAGATTCGCTTCGAGAAGCATCTATTTGCCAACTTTGCTTTGGGTCTACAATCGTGATATCAGCATCTTTACCTATTTCCAAGCTACCTTTGCAATAAGCAAGCCCATAACGCTCTGCTTGGTTTTTAGCTAGTAAACGCCCTAAATATGCTATAGCTACATTATTCCTAAAAACAGCTTCACTGAATAGGAGTGGGAAAAGAACATCTACGCCAGGAAGTCCAGAAGCATTGTCAAAAATATTGTCATGCTTTTTATTTGTCATAGGCCATGGGGCATGGTCAGAAGTCAAGAAATCAATTTCGTTATTATGGAGGCGATTCCAGAGCTCGAGCCGCACCCCTTCCTCCCGCACAGGTGGATTACACTTAGCCAGCGCCCCATGTTCAGTCAATGAATCCTCATTGAGTAGCAAATACTGCAAACAAGTCTCAGTCGTCACATCAACCCCTTGCTGCTGATACCACTTAACCGCATCATAGCCTTGGGGTGAAGATAGATGCACGATATGCAACTTTGTTTGATAAACCTTAGCTAGTTCTAAAAGCTTAAGCACCGAAGTCGTTTCAGAAATAATTGGACGACTATAACAATGTGCTCTGGCATCTTTGCTGCCTAGTTCCCGCAGCTCTTCAATCAAAGGATCAATAATTGCGCCATTTTCAGCATGAAAGGCTGCTACCTTTCCAGCCTTGCCTAGCTCTTTAAAAATCTTGATGAGTTCACTATCTGGCATTTCAGGAAAGCGCTTAGGGTCAGCCTCATAAGTAGAAAACTTAAAAGCACAAACACCAGCTTCAGCCAATGGCACGATATGCTGCGCCCCTTCGAACTTAGTGGTCGTACCAAAAAGCGCAACATCAACCAAAGACTCTTGATTCACTAACTCAATTTTTTCTTCTAAGCGTTCTTTAGTTGTTATAGGATTTGGTCTGTCATAGGGCATGTCTATAATCGTTGCGATGCCACCCCTTGCAGCAGCTTTGGTCAGCCTCTCCAAACCTTCTTGTTCACCTTCATAACCACTATAGGCATGTACATGTGCATCAATCAAACCAGGAAACAAGTAGCAGTCACTAAAGTCATGGTCTACATGTTGAGGCGCATCTTTTTCCGAAACTATATTTGCAATTTTGCCATTCACGACCTCAAGCACTGCATTATTCAAAACAGTGTTAGGCAAGACGACATTCCCCCTATAGCGTTGCTTGTTCATACCCCATCATACGTTTTTTAGAGAGACTTGCCTATCCTCTTATTTATTGCCAGATGCCATCAGCGTTGCTTCAGGTCGTTGACGCAACTTATACATACTATAGAATCCAAAAACTGGACCTAAAGCCAAAACGCCAAGCGCCCACTGCAAACCGACAAAATCAACTAATGGTGGAATCATTCTGATAGTAAAGAGGGTTAACAAAAAGCCTAAAGCCGTTTGCATAGTCAGTGCAGTGCCAACATAGGAACTATCGCTGAGTTCGCTCACCGCAGCACTAAACTGGGCGCTATCAGCAACCACTGCAAACCCCCAAATCAGACAAATAGCAGCAAAAAGATAGGGTTGGCTAAAGAAAAATCCTGCACTCAAGGCACAGATGCCAGACACCGCTAAGCTAATCATGGTTATGCGTGTTCTGCCCCACTGATCAGCTAACTTGCCAGCTAAAATGCTACCAATACCTCCAACCGCAATCACTGCAAAGGCAAGAAAGCGACCAAGCACTACACTTTCACCTGCTTGTTCAAAACTTGTAATCAAGAATAACGGAACCCACGCCCACATTGCGTAAAGCTCCCACATGTGCCCTAAATAGCCAAAGTTAGCCAGTCGTGGTGCCGCATCTCGAAAACCCGCAAGAGCTTTTGACCAATTAAATACTGCTTTGCTTGCTAGCAATGGTCCAACTTGGACAAAACGGTAACAGATAAAAGCAGCAATCATTGCCATCACCGAAGATGAAAAGAGAACTATTTTCCATGCAGAGCCTACTGTTTCTGATACTACTTCTGACGCAACCGCATCCACTGGCGTAAAAGCATTCAATAAATGTGGCATGGCAGTGCCAATCGTCAATGCACATACTAAGAAGCCAATGCTAAAACCTCTATCCTCTTTACTCCAACTCGCCACAATCTTCATACCTGTTGGGTAGATACCTGCTAAACACATACCCGTCAAAAAGCGAAGAATGATAGTTGGTGTATAAGCATCTAGAATTGGGATAAATAAATTGAACACTGCACCCAAGATGATACTAATTAGCATGACTGTTTTTGCAGAAAATCTATCCGCCAAGTTAAGGCTAGCACTCAGCAACGCACCCGCTACAAAACCAATTTGTACGCTCATCGTCAACCAAGATTGTGACGCACCTGATAAATCCCAAGCTCTAGTGAGTTGGGGTACAACTGCTGATGCTGAAAACCACAGCGTATTGGCTAATAGTTCAGCGAGTGCAAGCGCATATAAATTAGCACGTTTAGGATTATTTTTGAACATAGTAATATAGTTTTCTTTTTATTACGGTTTATTTATTTTAAAGTCCAGTTGCCTAATCAAAGTTTATTGTACTAGTATAATTTCACTTTTCAGTTCGCATCCATCAACTGAAAGACACAGCATGAAGAGACACAGCATGAAAAGACACTCTAAGTATCATGTGGGAAGAAGCGTCTGTTGTATTTTGGTAATTTAACATAAAGGAGACGGTATGAGCATAAAATCACCTTTACTTATCTTAGTGCCACATGCATCAGGACATGTACCTGCTGACATCTTGAAACAAATGCTTGGCGACAAGCTACATGATACTACTGCTAGAAAAATACTTATAGAAAATATCTTTAAAGACGGTGATCCATTTACTGACCTTATCTTTCAAAATGATGATGCTCACTACCTAGAAGCCACAGTGAGTCGCTTTGTGGTGGATGTCAACCGAGAACGTGAGGATAAAAGCGATAATGGTGTTATCAAAACAGTTAGTTTTGCAGAAGATGCTTTGTATCCAGACGACTATGTGCTAAGCGAGCAAGAACGTGAGCAGCGTTTACGACGCTATCACGATAGCTTTCATGGTGAAATTGAAAGTCTGCTCGCAAACAACAAGATTTCTTTAATTATCAGTGGGCATAGTATGGCTACCTACGGTCCTAATCTTGGTCTTGATAAGGGTAAGGAGCGTCCTGCTATTACCTTGATGACTGGTGGAGATATTAATGGCGATGATGTAGATACTCAGCGTAATTTTATGAGGGGTGAGGAGGCTCGAGCCCTGCACTCACTCACCGAAAAACATTTCGCTACCCCTCTAGCCCACTCCAAAATCAAACGCAAAGTTGCCCTAAACGACCCTTGGTCAGCAGATATACTCTCAAAGCGCTACACCAATCCAGAGCTTGGTCACAATCTCCATGCTTTTGGCATAGAACTCAATCATGCCCTGTACATGGACAGCGACAAAAACATCCTGCCAGAAAAAGTCAAAGAACTTAATCAATGCTTTCAAAGCTTTGCAGCAGACTGTGTAAAGCTATTCCAATAATGTTTTAGGTAATAACGATATCTTGAATAGGATTGACATGAAATTTTATGCCAATGCCCCTTGCCTTTAGTGCAATGGTCGGATTCGCTAATTGCTCACCCTCAGCCTTAGGAATAGACTCTTTGTAATCAAATACTTGTTCTAGCATCATCATATCTAAGGCGGGTAACATGTCCATAATTTCTTCTCGTAGAGCTTCTATTGCATTTTCAACATAGGGCAAGACAAATTCAACATGCTCCCAACCATCAGCAAAATTGTGCTTCTTTTTTGGATAGGGCAACTCTAAACCTCTCACTTGCCAGTGCGCTATCTTCAACGCTTCATGTAATTGAATAATGACTATTTCACGCCCATTGACTTGTGCAGAAGATAGCTCTTGCCCTAAGTTTTTCAATTCCTGACGCAAGCTGTCCACTTGGCTATTTGTAGAAAAGCGAATGCAAGCATGGTCTATTGCCAAACCTTGGCATATATCCACAATTCCTAAATCATTCAAAGCCCGCAGCAACTTAGTTTCAAAAGATGCTAATGCTTCTACATGGTCGTGCCAGTCTTTATGTTCTTTATGTGTTTGCGTCATAGTAGCTAGCATATTATACACTAAAAGCACTATGAAACTTGAAGATTTCAAATCACTTGGCATCCTTACCAATACCATGATTCACCGCTATGACGGTGGTGTTATCGAAGAACACGACGATTGCATCGTCTTAAAATCACCTAAAAATCCAAACTACTGGTGGGGCAACATGTTGCTTATGCCTCATCCACCTCTGTACAACTATTAACATAAACCTTGTTTTGAACTATTCAAATATTTGTTTGTGTCAAAAGCTCTATTTCATTGGCTATGTCATTCTGAATCCGAGCATTGCGAGGTGAAGAATCTTGGGCAAATACATGCTAAAGGATAGCTTTTCTTACAACTGCGTCGAGATTCTTCACTATCGTTCAGAATGACAGTTGTAGTTTTTCATTAGTTTTTATATTTCACAATACTGACTATATAAAAGCACCTGATTTTCCAAAGGCTCACCACGCAGCACTCGTTCAAAATTATCAAACTGCTGTTTAGCAATACCATAGTGACGCTCCACTGTGCCACTCGCCAAGTGCGGTGTCAGAATCACATTTGGCAGCGCCATAATTGGGTGCTCAAAATCAGGTGGTTCAGGGTCAAAAACATCTAAGGCTGCCCCACAGATGTGCCCAGACTTCATGCTATCGTAAAGTGCATCAAGGTTATAGGTTTTGCCACGACTTGCATTGATGTACAAACTATCTTCTTTCATTTTCGCAAAGGCTTCAGCGTCGAACATTTTGTTGGTCAATTCAGTTAGTGGTGTGTGAATCGTGACTATGTCTGACTGTGCTAAGAGTTCATCAAGACTAACAGGCGTCAATCCTAACTCTTGTTCCAAAGCTTCAGGTGCAGCCACTATGTCATTGTAAATAATGTTCACACCAAAAGGCTTCGCAAGTCTCGCCACCTCCCTACCAATACGACCAAGCCCAATGATTCCCAAAGTTTTACCGTGAAAGGTATAGGTCGATTTGCGTCGTCCAAACATGTTGAAGTGACCTTTATGCATATCATCATTGAGCTGGATTAAGTTACGAGATAGTGCCAAGATCATCATGATGACGTGTTCACCTACGCCAATCGCTGTATAT
>CALDTA010000030.1:0-3362 GCA_937924455.1 uncultured Deinococcales bacterium | reverse complement strand
GCTCAGTTTTGCATGTGAATCTGGGTCACGGTTTGCTTCTTTATAGAGTAAATACTTTGCAGGTACTTTACCCAAACAACCAAACCACTGTGGACAGTACGGACCCATCCAAAGGTTATCACCTTGATGGATTGGATACCATTCATCATCAAGTCGATAGACACCGCCACCTTCAAGCATGAGCATACCGTGCTCCATAATATGTGTTTCTACAAAAGGTAGAGGTGTGCCAGGTTCAAAGCTCATAGTATTGACTGCTATATCAAAGCCTAAATCTTCAGGAAGTAGTTTTCGGCAGATAAGTCCTTCATCGCCTAAGAAAGCTTCGCCCTTAAGTTTCTTTTCGTTACCAATTACAAGTTTTGGTTTTTCATGACCTTCGATAGGTATATAGCGTCTTTCAAAAATATTGATTTGACTTTTACCCTTTGAAGAAATTTTATGTTCAGTATCTGCTGGAATAAGAGCATAGCCATAGTCTTCTAAAACATGTTTTTTCTTGCCTATCTCTAAAGTTACGCTACCACTGGTAACGAATACAAAGCGTTCTATACCTGCAAGAGGTGCTGAGCCAGTACTGCCTCGACTGCAATCAACTAAATACTGTGTGAAGCGTGCGCCCATCTGAGGACTAACCAAAATAGTGACCATGGCTTTTTGCCAGTTTGGCAAAGTAGTTTGGACATGACCATCTGGAGAGATGAAGGCATGATTTCTTTTGACTTTTGTGCGGCTTTCGCCTAAGTGTGGAAATGCGATGTTTCTGGACATGACATAAAGCATATAATGTTTTATAGACCTAATGTCAGTGTAATGTCAGTGTAATTTCAGTGCATTCTCGTATTTGAAAATAGCTACATCAAAAAAAGGACATCCGCATATTGGATGTCCTAAAATTTGCCTGAGTTTTGATAATGTTGATTATTCGCTACAGTCTAGCTTCGTCAGGCTGAGTCACTGGATGTGTTTCACCCGTTGAGAACGCCTGCATAGGTGTTTCTTGAATTTCTGCTTCAGCAACTTCTGTTGTGCTCGATTGCAACTCTTTACTTGGTCGCAAATTGGCTAAGAAAAGCAATATAGCACCAATGACCACGCAGCTATCTGCCACGTTAAATACGGCAAAGCTAAAATTTGGAATGCTGAAGTGAATAAAGTCTCTGACATAGCCAAGGTACAACCTGTCAATCATGTTGCCAATTGCGCCAGACAAAATGAGTACGAGTGCAAAATGCGAAATACGGTTTAGGTTGTTGTGGTTACGTACTAAAAAGAGAATCAAGAAAGCAGAGACCAGCAACGAGAGAATACCTAAAGCTAGCGTGTTGTCTTGAAGAATGCCAAAGGCTGCGCCAGTATTTTTAACGGCAGTGAAGTAAAAGCCAAGACCGACGTATTGGTCGGGTGCGCTAGAGGTATAAAATTTGTTAAAAGACCAAATTTTTGTAAGTTGGTCAGCGATAATCAGTAAAGGAACGAGAATATATATCATGGTTGAATGTTTTAGTGTAACGCCTGTTAAGTAATTGAAAGGTATTATACACAGCTTTTTGCTAGTTTCTAAAGTGCCAAACCCTTTGCCTTTAGTTTAGAGATTAGATGCAGATATGCGTTATGCATCTGTAACTGGGGTGTGTCTGCATATATAGAGAGAGGAATAGTTAGCTTGAGATAAAAATCCTTTGAATATTCGATGCAGACACACCTTAGAATTTTTTCCGCTTCGCTACAAAAATATCTTTATACTTATACTAAACTGAAAGAAGAAAGTCATAATCCATTAGCAGAAAAAGTTGTCATCAGAACCGAAGGGCACACAAGTTACAACGCTTCGATATGTTTGTGATTATGACATTTATGATTCACTTCGGTATTACTATATCCTAAGCTACCCCTTAAATTTCGGACGCACCTCTGTAATTGGAATATATTGAGCTAAAAAAACAGGCTCAGTGTTTGAAACTGAGCCTTTATAGTTATAAAAATTAGAGCTTATTCGCTTGTGTCTGAATCTTCAGCAAATGCTGTAGCAAGTACCATAGTGCGTTCGAATAGTTCAGGATCTAACCAGTTGCTAATTCTGTAACCGTTGACAAAGACTGAAGGTGTGCTGTTTAGCTCTAAGTCAGATGCTTTGATAATTGCTTCTGACACAAGGTCAGCGTAGCGTTCTTCTTCGATACAGCTTTCGATTTCTTCTGCTGCTAGACCTAGTTCATCGCTCAAACGAACAAAATAGCCTGATGGGTCGTCTAAGTTTGACCAAGCAGTTTGGCGGTCAAAAAGCTTGTCTTGATAGGTCCAGAATCCTTCGCTGCCATTTGTTTCAGAGACACACTCGATGGCTCGAGCCGCAGGTATAGCATTCGGGTGGACACTGGCAAGGGGTAGGTGGTGAAATTCAAAACGAACCCTACCTTCAGCCATCAGTTCTTCGATATAGGGCATGGTGTCTGTATGGAAGCGTTTGCAAGCTGGGCACTGCAAATCAGCAAACTCACGGATAACAATTGGTGCGTCATCAGAGCCTTTTTTGTGAATGCTTTGTGGAAAATCTTCTTCTGCAATTTCAGCTAAGTAAAGGGAAAAAGTAGCGTTGTATGGTGCTTCGTCACCAGTGACTTCAATATCCATACTGTAGGTCGGGTCAATCGAAAAGGTAATGGCATCTTCTGCTGACAGTTCTTCAAGGCTGTTGTTGAAGAAGTTATTGAAGCCTGTTTCCATGTCATCACCATAGCCAGTAGTGACGGCATAAAGCTTAGAAACAAAAGCGATGCTGTCTTCAGTCATGAGTGCAGTACCATCCATGCGTTTTACAAGGTCGTTTTGGACGCTAAGGCTAAACTCAGTGTCGTCGAAGGTGTAAAAGACATTGCCATCATCATCGACACCGTTAGAAAGTGCATAGTCACTTAAGCCATCAAGGGTTCCATCAAGACCATTACCAATTTGGGCTATGGCTGCAGGTGCTAGGAATAGCGCTAGACAAGTTGTTACAAGGCATAGGTATAATATTTTTTTCATTTTCATTCCTCTCAAAAGTACTCATAAGTGTACTTAGGGCATAGAATTTATTTACTAATCATAAATGTAAAGCAAGATTAACTCTGTACGTTCAATCTATTTAATACTTGTGCAAATTAATGCGTTCTTACTTTGTAATAAAAAGCCTATAAAAAAGACACAGAAATCAAAGACACAGAAAAAACATACAGAGTTTGACCGAACATTACTCGGTACGCTGTATGTTTTTAGTTTACTCAGAAACTATGAAGAGAAAATTTAGTATAGCGACATGCGATCACTGAACTCAAAACGGTCGGTAAAGACCTCTTCAAAGGTAAACCAATGGACGCCTT
>CALDTA010000029.1:0-3250 GCA_937924455.1 uncultured Deinococcales bacterium | reverse complement strand
TGCTACTTGGTAGTTTGCTGTTTCCAAATATCTTTGGGTAATCATGGCAATATCTGCATCATCTTCGACAATGAGGATGTGATCTGTGATGACAGATGCTGAGCTATCTTGGTTTTGATTTGCCTGTTCAGGTATAACAGGATTATCGTTATTTTCTGAAGAAACCTGTGTTTGTGAAATCTGTGTTTGTGAAATCTGTGTTTGTGAGACTTGTGTTTGTGAAATCTGTGTTTGTGAAAGCATAGAAAAATCCGCCTTTTGAGCCCAAAAATACAATACTACTTGTATATTTAGTATGACAGATAGATTTAAAGTGGATATGAAGTGGCTTTATATAGTATTAAGGAAAATTTCAGCTTTTGTATGGAGAATGTATTTAAAATCTTGAGCACATTGGGAGAATGTAGATAGTGTGTTTGTGTTTCTAATCAAGTGGACTAAGTAAGGGTGAATTTGTTTCTATAGTTAAATTCATTTCTAAAAATAAAATTTTCGTTAAGGAATCATTACCAAAGATTTAAGTTTTAGGTGCAAAATGCCTCTCGAACCTAATATTTCGTTTACGAACAGCACTTAATAATAACAACTATAGCTTGTTTATTTCACAAATAGCTACTTTTTATAAGTTTTTAAAGTGAATTTAGCTAGCAAGTGGATTCAAATGGTGATTTACTATTGGGCGAAAGTAACTGTTTGGATTTGGGTGGACGATAGTATATACATCATGAGCGAACTAAAGGGCAAAAAAATTGGTGTTTTTGTTGATGGTTTAGGTGAATACCACCTTCAATACCTACAACCAATGCGTGAGATGATCGCTAATCTGCAAATGTATATGTTGACATTTGTTGGATTTCAGCTTGGTTCTACTGCTGAAAAACTTAAGTTTGGGAATGATGTTTATAAGCTTGCAACCCAAAATAATTTAGATGGTCTTATTATTTTTGCAACGATTACTAACCGTTTGTCTGATGATGCGTTTAAAGCATTTCTTCAAAACAAAGCTTTACCCATAGTTATTTTGGGAAGAGAGCTTGAAGGCTATAGTAGTGTGACGTCGAATCAAAGCACAGGTATGCATCAGCTTATGCAGTACTTGTGCGATCAGTGCAACTACCAAAATTTTGCTTTTGTTCGTGGTTGGAAAGATAATTTTGATTCACAAGTTCGTGAAGATATTTTTTGTGAGGAACTTAGTAAACGAGGCTTAGCAACGCCTGAATCTTTACGAGTTACTGGGGAGTTTTTTGCTCCAAAAGCAGAAGAAGTGACGTATCAATTGCTTGATTCAGGTCAGCCTATTGATGTTATTGTCGCAGCAACTGATGCGATGGCACAAGGGGTTATCAATGCTTTAACAGATTTAAATATTAGTGTACCAGAAGATATTGCTGTAACTGGATTTGATGATGATGCTATTAGTGAGTTGACGATACCACCTTTGACAACAGTGCGACAACCAGTTGTGGAAATAGTACAAAAAACGATTGATATATTAGTGAAATCTATGTTTGGGGCTTCCTGTATGAGTGAAGTTTTGCAGTCACAACTTGTGGTAAGAGAATCCTGCCAAACAACTAAGCTAACAGAGCAGCAAGAAGTTAGTGTGGATGTACCTGAGAAGATTCAAGCAGCTTTTAGACAATACCTTGCTCAAGAACTTGATGATCGAGACCTACTTAAGTTTTGGTCTCATGAAGTGAAGCAGTGGAAACTAGAGCATGGTTCTTATCAGCTCTGTTTTGACTGGCTTGATTATTTTGTGAGAGAAGTTGAAATCAATCAGTTAGATGTTGATAAAAGAATAAATGCAAATAATTTTATCAAAAAAGCACGAAAAAATATTGTTAGCCTAATTAATTATACTAGCTATGATGTAGGAAAGAAGTATCGTAATAATTTTATTAATGCAATGGATACTGGACGCTCAATGTGGGCTCAGTCAGATATGAGCATGTTGATGGACTACATTCAGACGCAACTGCCAAAACGAAAGATTAATCAGTGTTATGTATTACTTAAGAGAAGTAATGCGGGTTTACGTCAAAGCTATACAGAACAGAAACCTGAATTAGACCTTGAACTTATTCTTAGATACACTAAAGATACTGAAGACACTAAAGATACTGAATCAAAGCAGCAACAAGAGATGTTTTTTGATAGTAATTCATTTATATCAGAACTTTTTGGTGAACTTACTTATGATTGTAGCTTGGTTTTTTTGCCTTTGTTTAGTGCCACTGGACTTTATGGCTATATGGTTATTGATTCGGAAAATTTTAGGCATGGTAGTGATAATGAAGAAGAGTTTGAAACGATGTACTCATCATTTCGTCGTGATATGAGCAATGCTATCCACATAACTTTGCAACGCCAAGCTATTGTAACTCACATGTCTACACTTGAGAATCTAGTAGATAAGAGAACTGCAGAGCTTAGAAAAGAAATTGTTGAGCACAAAAGAACAGAGCTAGAGCTTCGTCTAGCAAATGGGCAGCTTGCAGAACAGGCAACGCAGGATGGTCTTACAGGTATCAATAACAGGTACGCATTTGATAAGTATTTAGAAAAGCAATGGCTCGAGCACACGCAACAGTCTAAACCTATCAGTCTTATTCTTTGCGACATCGACCATTTCAAGCTTTATAATGATAACTATGGTCACCTACAAGGTGATGACTGCCTTAAAGAAATTGCTGAGTTACTTGTGAGTCAGGTGAATTATCCAAGAGATTTTGTGGCTAGGTATGGTGGTGAGGAATTTGTGATTGTTCTACCAGATACTAGCGAAGTAGGTGCTTGTGAGGTGGCAGAAAAGATACATATTGCTTTATTTGAAAAAGCATTGCCGCATGAAACTTCGTTGACAATTCCTCAAGTGACCTTAAGCATGGGTATTTGTACACTGATACCAAGCTCTGAAACAAGCATGGAATTGATAATATTACAGGCGGATCAAGCGCTTTATTATGTTAAAAATCGAGGTCGAAATAATTTTCATCTTGGTATATTAAATTCTGAGAGTAGCCTTTCAGCTGCTTATAAATCCTGATGGCAATATGCCCCTAAAAACATTGCACTTTGGCGGTTTATGAATGAACAAAAAAACTGTTCATTACACTTCGTTTGAAAGCACGCTCTAGCGTTTCCACGTAATGTTGACCCATGCTAAATGAGTTCGTTCCTACTCGTTACGAAGCTCGCCGATTCACTGACTTATACTAATTCCGTTTATATCCCTGTTTATATC
>CALDTA010000028.1:0-3249 GCA_937924455.1 uncultured Deinococcales bacterium | reverse complement strand
CAGGTGCAGGACCAACTTTAGCAGCGATTTGCTTGACAGCGGATATTGCTGATGTTTGTAAGGTAGCTGCTTCAGACTTTGTCGGTAGTGGGGGAGAAGTGCTTGTGCTCGAGCCTTCCGATGGCTACAGCTATATCTAGGTTTTCTTAACTTATCTAGGTTTTCTTAACTTCCAAAACTTTAAAGGCATTATTCAAAGCAATTTGCTTGACTGTTGCCCATTTTTCTAACTCACCTTCATAAGGCAAGGCCTTATTCGCTACCACATACATAATCCCATCTTCTGAAAGATGCTGTTGTGCAGCAGCAAGCATCGCTTTTGGAATATCCAAAATAACTTGCTTGGCAAGGTGAAATGGTGGATTCATCAGGATGACATCGTATAGAGCATTTTGTTCTAAAGCACTATTAACATCCGAGTGAACAACTTTCATGTCTAAGCTATGTGGCTTGGCATTTTCCTCAGTGCTAAGGACTGCTAAATAATCATCATCCACGGCTGTAACGTTTGCACCAGCAAACGCAGCTTTCACAGAAAGCAAACCATAGCCACAGCCCATATCCAGAACTGACTTTTGCGTAAAATCACTAAAGTTTAGTTGTCCAATTAAAAACTTTGTACCAGGGTCAAGCTTGCCAGCAGCATAAACGCCAGTTTTTGCGCTTAAGTTGAGACCCTCAATAGCAAAGTCTTGAGAGATGTGAGCTGACAAGTCAATGTTTTGCGCTTTGCTACTGCGAGTTGCTTTGACCAAGCGCCAACCTTTGTCTTTGGCAATGACATCCATTCTGGCAAAGTGTTTAGCAATCAATTTTTCATAACGCTTTGCGCCAGTATCTTTGTGCATAACTGCGTAGAGTGTGCCTTTTGCTTGCAAGCAATTATGTGCTGCTAGCAGTTCAAGTTCAACCCGTTTGTTGCCTTTATCTGTGCTAGGAATAAGACAAAGCATGTCAGCACTTTCTGGTACTAAGTGCCAAAGAGGAGATATTTGTGTGCTTGTATTTGCTTTTTCAGATAAAGTTTGGGTCGCACAGGTATGTGAAGTAAAAGATGTATTGTTACAAATAATTTTATTGGCTTGAGAATATAGAGCGATGACCCCGTTTGATTCGGTGGCATCTATTAGGCAGTTGGCTGTTAAAGTTGCTTTTTTAAGAAGTAGTTCTATTGCGGGTCTTAGAAATGGATAGTCTTTTGCGCCACGTTTATGGTGGTAGGTGAGGTTGTGGTGTTGGGTGGGCTCGAGCCTGTGGTACAGCTCTAGCGTGTCAGCAGGTGAGGTCATAGCTAAAAGCTACTATATTTAGCAGTTGCAAAAAAGATTCCATTAGCCAGAAAAGCTTTCGAATTACCGTTTAAGGCAGAATAACTTTAGTAAAGACATCAAGACCAAATCAATAGCGCTAGGATTAATAATACTAATTATCTTTTCTCAAAACCTACAAACCGGGACTCGACAGTATATCTAGAACTGTGTTCAGGACTGTGTTCAGTACTTTGCTGGGGAGCATAGCTTCTACTTGATTGTTGAGGTGGACGCTCTCCACTTACACCTCCACTTATACCTCTGTAAATCCATGCTGCAAAAACCAGTAGGAATAAGACAATTAGGATTATAATCGTCATGTTCAATATGCTTTTTGGATTCATTTTCAAAAGCTCCAGAGGTATTTTTTTAGGAGGCGGACTATACCTTCCTGAAATTATGAAAGCTAAATCGTAGTGTTTTGTTAGGGAAAAAGTAGATGTTTAGTCATTGGCAGCAACTATCCTAACCTCTTCAAGTAAATTTTCTTCATCTGAAGAGTCCAGTTCTTCGATGATTTGTTCGTCAATGGTTGTGTCAACGGATACATCTTGAACAGTTTTTTCTTCTTCAGTGTGTTTGTGAATGACTTCTGTATTTTGAATGCCATGTTCGTCATGTTCGCCATGTTCACTTTGAATGCCATGTTCGCCATATTTACTATGTTCAGACCTTGATGTACTTTCCAAGAGTGATTCCGCAACGTGCTCATGGCGCAAGTCAGCTTCATCTAAAGCAAGTTTTACTAAGCGAATGGCTTCGCTTCTAACTTTGCTATAACTAACTTCTCGTTGGTCAATCCAGCCATGGAAATTGATGACCATAAAGTTTTCGATGTGGTCTTTTATCAGTGAGCCAACACTAGGATCTGCCAACACACCTGTCATAGTTGCAATGGTTTCAGTAGCTACGTGCTGAGCTTTGAGTATGTCAGATTTAGCATCAATATTGATGTTAAAATCAAAGCGACGTTTTGGATTCTTTGTATAGTTATAAACAACGCTATTAAAAACTTTGCTGTTAGGAATACGAACGTGATCGCCTTGATAGGTCATCAATAAGACTTCTCTAGGGGTTAAACGCACAACTTTCCCTTCGAAGGTATCAATCTTGATAAAATCATTCATGGCAAAAGGTTGTCTGAGTGAAAGTAGAATGCCTGCCAAATAATTTTCAACGATATTCCTAAAGGCAAAACCAATGGCAATACCTGCAATGCCTGCTGTACCGAGAACTGCACCAACTAATGGTGTTGCTTCAACAATGTCTATAGCTAGTAGCAAACCGATGATAAACACTAAAGTGCTGAATAATTGTTGTACCAAGCTCTGAATAAGCTTGTTTGCACCCATGCGGTTAAACGGTCCATCCCAGCGTGCAATGAATCGACTGAGTAACCAGAAGGCAAATAGTACCAGTAGTGCAATAGCAATAATGGGCAGTCTTGCAACTGTTTCTGAGGCGTAGCTTCTTGCTTTTTGAATAATTGGTAAAACATTATCTTCAACATCGGCAGTACGGATGATGTCATTATCGACGTATAAAACACCGTCAAAACTTCTAGCAAGCTCAGCAGCGGCCTGCTTGCTTTCTTGTTTACTTACAGTACCTGTGAGTTTGACGACACCAGCCGTGACCGCAACTTGTACTTCGGAAAAATCATCTACATTTTTAAGGACTGTACTGATTCGTGTTGTCAGTTGGGCATCTTCTTCGACTATCGCGACTTCGGTTTCTTCTTGTTGTTGTTCTTGAATTTGTTCTCGAACCGCGTCGGTAACGGTTTCAATACCTTGTATGTTTTCTTGGTTTATTTCTGTTTGTGATGAAGAAGCATTTTGAGCTTGTGATGGAACAAATAGTAGTAATAAACATAGCAACAGGATTGATTGTAAAACTATGTGGGATGTTTTTAGTTGAAGAAAAGCGAGTGCCATTA
>CALDTA010000027.1:0-9151 GCA_937924455.1 uncultured Deinococcales bacterium | reverse complement strand
ACAACACTTTCAGTTGACGATACTGGCAAGACAATCGCAATTCTCAAAGAACGCTTTCCTGACCTTGTTGTACCACCTAGAGATGATCTGTGCTACGCCACTAAAAACCGTCAAGATGCGGTCAAAAACATCGCACCAAATGTAGAGTTATTTTTAGTTGTCACCAGTGACTACAGCTCAAATGGAATGCGCTTATTAGAACTTGCCGATGAGCTAACTGGCAATGCCAAACGCTTAGAAAGCGTCAATGATATAGACACTCAGTGGCTAGAAGGTATTACCTCAGTTGGCATAACGTCAGCAGCGTCCACACCTGATGACCTAGTCCAAGACATTGTTAAATTTCTACAAAGCAAAGCGCAAAAGCAAGCTCAGGTCATTGAAGAAGGTGAATGGGAAGACATTAGTTTCCGAAAACCTAAACGTATTCCCGCACCAACAAGCTAACTAGAATTACCTCAAATATATAGCATGTAGCCTATAGCTTCTATATAGATTTTTCAGATTTATGATATTTATGTTTAGTAACACCACTATTTAAGTCATCTACAGCGACAAATGCACCATCTACATTTAGCATAAGTCCTTTATCAACCTGATGACCTTCATCGACTAAAAGGTCATCTTGCAAACGACCTTTGGAGTCATACTTCGCCTTACCAAGCCTAGCTTTATCTCCAATCACTCGATACCACGGGTGTTGGTCTTTTTCTTCATCACTTAGCATTGTCAAGATGTAAGCAACCTGTCTAGGTATGACATCTAAGTATTTCCCAATAGATTTATAAGTCGTAACTTTACCTTTAGGAATACAGTTGACAATTTTTAATATATCTACTTTAATGTGTGCGTAGGCTTCCGATTTCCCCATAGGTTATTATACTACCATTGTTTATTTCATAACTATTATGTAGCTACAATGCTAAGACTGCTACACACCCACTCATGTCAAAAGAATCAATAAAATCTTTAGAAGCAACTAGCCCTGACTTGTTAGTACCTTTTCACCTGTAGGTGTTTTGATAGTCGCCTTCATATAAGGCATTTCGTTTGCAGCCAACTTATGCACCACAACCAAATCAGAAGCATTAATGACGCTCAACACATTACTCAGCCAATCAGCACGAGGATGATAGAGCTCGAGCCCCACCAACGCACACCCCAAATCCGCCATGCCCTGTGACGGATGTCTAAAACCGTTCTTTTCTTGACCGTCCCACTGCATAACATATGGCACAATTCCCCCAGCTAAAACCCTTCCATCATCAGGAATAGCAAACTGCCAACGCAAATCACCACGACTCAGCGGAATAGCTTGACCAAAATCAAAGCTGTCTTGAGTCTGAATAGCTGCCATGTCTGAAGTATTCACAACCCACGTATGTAAACGTGGTCCATTTTCTAAGCTCTGCCTAATATATAGATCATCTAGTCCAAACCAGCGTGGTCTATCAGGCGTTGGCATATCGGTATTGATTGCCATCACTTCCAAAAATGTGTCATTAGTAAGTTGCATCAAATGATTATGCGTTGCCATTGCAGGATGCTCACCACCTTTTGGTATCTGTACACCTAAAGTTTCCTGAACATAAGCAACACCTTCTTCGAGAGTTTTTGCAGCAATTACAATATGGTCAATGTTAGTCATAAACTTATTCTATTCCTTTTTAGTCCACTCATTACATCAGTCTTAGCACCAGTCGTCTTATGTTCAAGCACCGCTATGTAGGTTTAAGTGCAATAAAAGGTTTAAGTGCAATAAAAGCTAACAACACTTATAGTATAGTAATACTGAGTCCGATGGGTATGCACTTCAATAAATCCCCCTAAATCCCCCCTAAATCCCCCTAGATAAGGGAAACTTTCACAAGATTCCCCTCTTATTAAGAGAGGAGGATTGCTTTAAGAAATTATTGGCTGTCAGAGAGTGGACTCAAAAAACGTTAGAATGAATTACTATTGGCTAATTAGTAGACGCATAAGCTCAAAACAAGACTTTAAAAGGTCTAGTGGCCTGATAATTATATCTAATCTTATATCTCATTCTATCATGCAGATGTAGAAGGGTAAGCATTATCAGATGGTATTACATCAGTTGGTTTGACATCAGTTGGTATTACTTCAGATGGTATTACTTCAGATGGCGTCACATCAGATGGTATTACTTCACTTGCTTCTTTAGCTTCTTTAGCACCTTGAGAAGCAAACAATGTTTTTAGAAACGCCTGTACGACCTCTGGGTCGAATTGTTCACCTTGTTTATTTTTTAAAAAGTCAATCGCTTCTTCTTGTGACCAAGCTTTTTTATAGGGTCTTGAATGAATCAAGGCATCAAATACATCGACAACAGCGACAATTCGAGCTTCAATTGGTATCGCCTCTCCTACTAATCCTTGAGGATAGCCACTTCCATCCCAGTGTTCATGATGAGACATGGCTATACGCTCTGCCATTTGTAGTAAAGAACTCTTACCGCCTGAAAGTATCTTTGCACCAATTTCACTATGTTTTTTCATTTCGGCAAATTCTTCTTTAGTAAGCTTTCCAGGCTTGAGCAATATTGCATCAGCAACACCAATTTTACCTAAGTCATGCAACCGAGCTGCTTTTCTAATCAATCCTACAAACTCTTCTGACATACCTAACTCAGCAGCTATCGAGCTTGAGAGCTTTCCGACTCGAAAGGTGTGTTGCCCTGTATCATCATCTCTATACTCAGCAGCTTCAGCTAAACGGTTAACAATTTCAACATGACTCTGGTCAAGTGCTTCATAGGTATTTTGAAGAATTTGATAACTTTCATTTAGTTCCTGTGTTCTTTCCTGTACCGCTAGCTCGAGCCGTGAACTATAGTCCTTTTGCTCCTTGGACAAATGACGCATCTTCAAAAGATTACTCACCCGTTGCAATACTTCAATAGCATCGAGCGGCTTCGTTAAAAAGTCAATTGCACCTTCTTCAAGTGACCGCTTTCTAGTTTCCCGACTTGTATCGGCCGTAAGAACCACAATCGGTAAAAATACCGATTCATCTAGATACTCTCTAAGTAACTTTAAAATGTCAAAGCCATCCAAGTGAGGCATCATTAAATCTAACAAAATGATATCTGGTTCTTTCTCTTTAATCTGCGGTAAAACATTACGGCTATCCTCTATCGTTTGGATATCTGTAAAGCCCTTACGAGAAAATAAATGTTTGAGAAACACTAGATTGTCTGCTGTATCATCAACAATCAAAATATTCATGTCTTTTATGAGGTGATCCGTATCAAAACTCATGCCCATCTCCTTTCATCTCCTTTATGCCTGCAAATACTTATGTACATAATCCGCCAGCTCATGTACATCTAGGGGTTTTGTCAAATAATCATCTGCACCTTTTTCCAAAAGTCGCTTTATATGCTTTGGGGTAGCGTCTGCACTAACAACAATCACAGGTATTGATTTCATCGCTTCGTTTGCTTTCAGGCGTTCTAAAACTGCTTCTCCACCTAACATCGGTAAATGCAAATCCAAAAGCACAAGGTCAGGCTGAAGTTCTTCAATCAGCTCGAGCCCTGCCTGTCCCTCCTTAGCAATCTGCAAATCAATATTTCCCTGACGAGCAATCACTTTTTCTACTAATACAATGTTAGAAATGTTATCTTCAACGTAGACCACAGTTGAATTTGCTTGTCCTTCATCAATAGCTGTGGTTAGTACTGGGGTAGTAAGGTTGGCTGTCACATCAAGATGTTCTTCTTCAGAAATAGGAAGTTCAAACCAGAATGTTGTTCCTTCACCTAAAGTACTCTCAACACCAATCGTGCCACCCATGATCTTAAGCAACTGCTTAGTAAGCGCCAAACCTATGCCACTACCTTCAATCGAGCTTTGCTCAGCACCAAGACGATCAAAGGGAACAAATAAACGATCAAGTAATTCCTCTTCAATACCTTCACCAGTATCTTGTACAAAAACTCGCAAGCGTCTATCTTGCTGCTCTTCACAACTAATCGTCACAGTGCCTTTGGGTCGATTGTATTTAATAGCATTTGAAATCAAATTCAGCAAGACCTGATTAATTCTTTGCAAATCACCCGAAACGATATAATCTCCAGAAAAGCATTCATGACATACCAAACTCACATCAAATTCTGAAGCCAATGGTTGTGCCAATCGCAATACGTCATCAACCGCTTCTTTCATAGATACTGATTCGATTGATAGTGCAACACCACCACTTTCAATTCTAGAAATCTCTAAAACTTCGTTAATAAGTGCAAGTAAGTGTTTACCTGCTTTTAAAATGCGGTTGACTGAATCTTCTTGCTCTGAATCTAAGTCATCAAGCTGAAGAATTTGAGCAAAACCAAGAATAGCATTGAGTGGTGTACGCAGTTCATGACTCATTCTTGAGAGAAATTCGCTTTTTGCTAAGTTCGCCTTCTCTGCTTCGACTTTTGCTTCAAACAATTCAGTTTCAAAGGCTTTACGCTCACTAATATTACTTTCTATAGAAATATAATTTTGCAATGTACCTTGTTCATCGAAAATAGGTTGAATAGTCATATGTACCCAGTATGACCGACCCTGTTTATCATAATTGATAACTTCTGCTTCGCAACCTTTTCCCTGCATCAAATGTTCACGTACATAAGTAGTTACATTTTGATCTGTGTCTGGACCTCTACGAAAATCTGCAGGTCTCTTACCAACAATTTCGTCAAGTCGATAACCTGTCATAGTTTCAAAGCCAGCATTAACCCATTCGATTTCTCGGTTTGCATTCATGATAAAAACCGCATTGCTTGTTTTACTAGCAACAAGCGCTAGCTTCTTTGCTTCTTCGCTACTGGCTTCCACTTGTTCTTCTTGCTCTAATAGTTTGTGTGACACTAAGTTTAGTGACTGACCTAGTTGCTCAAATTCAGTAGCAAAGTTACTGACTTGCAGTTTTTCACCACGCCGCTCATCAAGCATTGCTGCAAAATCACTTGCTTCTTTAATCGCCCTTAGTGGCTTTTGAAAGTATAAAAATATAGCTGTCAATAATAAAAAGCTAACAAGCAAACCATAGCCCAAGGTACTGATAAGCATACGTCTACGTTCTTGCAATGCCTGCTCTAAACTAAGGTTGAGTCTTATAAAGCCAACAGTTCTTGCACCCATACTGATTGGCTCTAATATAGAAAGTTTTGTTTCAGAATCACTGGTATCAAAAAACACTTCATTCTTTGTTTTATTATTTTCCCCGTTATTTGTTCTACTAGTCCCCATATAGTCATAGCGAACAAGCGCCTCACCATCAACAACCTTTACTTGACTCATAGGCTGTCCATTCATTGTTTCTACGGATATTCCTGTTATATTTGGCAAAGTCACATACTGCACTAGTAAAGATTCAATCGTTGCATAATCTTTCTGTATCAAATGCTCTGTGCTTTCAGTTGCTAGTTGTTGTGCCAAGGCAACGCCTATATCTTGTATAGAATCAGTAATAAATTCTTTTTGCTGGCGACTAACATTCCACGCATACAATGCAAAAACTATCGTAAGTAGTAAGAGTATCAGAACAGTGACTTGTGCACGAAAATTTTTTGGTAAAAGAAAAGTAAGAGGGGAAGTTTTTGTTGATGTAACCATAATAATATCCTGTGTAGACTCTGTAGTCTGTGTGGTCTGTGTAGTCTGTGTGATCTATAACGCTAAAAAGCTTGCAGCCAAACACTAGCGCAGCCTAGCAACCTCGACAAATTCTTCAAGGTTATAGTTTTCTAAAAATTGATAATGCTCTTCATAGTTGACTTGCATTGGTTCTGTAAGTTGAATTGCTTGCAGTAGTTTAGGTCCATTTTCTGACTCGACTTCTGACTCGACTTCTGACTGGCTAAGCTCGAGCACTGCCCTAACCACTGCCTCACGCACTTGCTCTGGAACTCTAGGATGAACTGCTAAGGGATGCGGTGTAACCCCAGGTGTCTCATACAGCACACGCATGGCAGCTCGAAAAGCTCCAGATTCTTTATGAAATGTAGAATAAACCCCACCAGCAGCAGCCGCTTCGCCAAGCATTGCATGGCGGTAAGCATTTGCATGTGTCCCAACATAAGTTGGCTTAACATATATACCAACATCATCCAAATAGGCACGCAAATATAATGAGGCGCCAAATGAATTTGGTGCAGGAAATGCCACCGTCTTATTATGTAACTCTTCTATATGACTAAGCTCACTCGCTTTTGGCACAAGCAATATACCTTTAAGCTGCCTTGAAGCATCGCTTAGTAAAGGAATATAGCCATGTTCTTTAAAAGCCATAACCATATGGTATGGACTCAGAAATACAAAATCTGGCTTTGCTTCCAAAAAGCCTAACTCAAAATCTTGAAGAGAATCTTGAACTGACAGCTCAAATGTAAGATCTGAATTAGCATTAAGATAATCAATAAATGGCTGCCAGTCTTGGTAAATGACTGAAGTTGCAGACTGTGGCAAGACAGATATCGTGTAACTTTCTTGTGCCCTAGCACTTTCTTGCACCATAGAATATGCCGATATAAAACAGCAAACAATAACCAAGAATTTGGCAATAGAAAAGGACCGTAGGAGATTGAAAATATGAGTCTTAGATGAAGTAAGCATAATGTTAAAACCTATAGTTAAAAAGTAGATATCCCTATATTTATTCAGGATAGAGACTGCTTATAACAAAGAAATCATCTTTATGACACAAAAGCACTTAAATTCAGAAAGCAAAAGCGCAAAACCTTTGTTTTCCCCAATAAAAGCACTTTATTTGCCTAAATAATGCAAAAAATGTGTATTTTTTTAAGAAATGCTCAACAAATTATTCGTGTATTTTTTTCAAAAAGTCCCAAAAACCTACAAAAACTATATTAGATCATTTTTGGACACAGCGTATTTGGACACAGCGTATTTGGACACAGTGTAGTAAGTACGTAGGCAAAACTAAATTATATATCTTGAATATATACTAAACCTGTACAGGACGGCATATCTAGCACATTAAGACTTAGGGTTTAGTGAAACATAATTTTGACCTTGTACTTATATAATCTACTTCAACTTAGCCAAAGCCTTCCGAATCAACACCTCAGCACTCACATCAGGCTCTTTAACAGCAAGTTCAGCAATCGCTGCCTTCACTTGTGATTCTCTATAACCTAATACTAATAGTGCCTGCACTGCATCTTCCCCAGCTTCATTAAGCAAGCTTGTTGGACGCTTACCACCAACATCTGCCATAAGCTCTTCAGGAAGCTTATTTTTTAAATCAAGAATGATTCGCTCAGCCATCTTTTTGCCTACACCTGGAGCAGAAGAAAGCAATCCAGCATCGCTATTGATAATTGCATTTGCTATGAGTGTTGTTTGTAGCGATGACAATATAGCAAGTGCCAGCTTTGGACCTACGCCAGACACACTAATTAGGTACTTAAAGAGTTTGAGCATGTCTTCAGTATGAAACCCATACAAAGACATATCATCTTCACGCACAGCAAGATGTGTGTGCAAACGCAAGGTTGCACCTTTTTTTGCATTGATAAGCGTTGGTTTGGGTGCATTGACCTCAAACCCAAAGCTACCTGCTTGAATCACTAAACTAGATTCACGAATTTCGGAAATTATGCCATCAAGATAAGCAATCATAAACTTAGATTCAGAATAACACTTATTTTGATATATCCCAACCAAAAAAACACGCAACAACATTGCGTGAAAACAAACAACTCCGATAACCAACTCCGATAAGCTTTTAAGACAAATCCTGACTAAGGAATCTAGAACACAAACCTAGAACACAAATCTAGAACATAGATTCAGTAAGACCATAACGCTCTATTTGATTGAGTATTGTCTTTAAATCATCAGGATTATGTACAAAATCTAGGTGGTCTGTTTCTATAGTTAAACGTTCAGAAAGCCTGTAATCCGCTGTCCAAGCATTATAGAGATGGTTAAGTTGTCTTAAATAATCATCTTTAATCAATGACTCGTAATCTCTACCGCGTTTTAGTATGCGTTGCTTCAAGGTAGACACTTCAGCTTTGAGATATATCATCAAATCTGGAGGTCTGAGGGCTTTTTCAATCGCATGATACATGTGCTGATAGGTCTGATAATCTCTAGTTTGAAAGATACCTTCATCTGCCAGATTTTTGGCAAAAATCGCTGCATCTTCATAGATTGTTCGGTCTTGGATAACTCTATTGTGGTTCGTACCATCTACACGATTTACTTGATTATTATTCACTTGGCTTAAGTGCTGCTCGAGCCGCCTTGACAGAAAGAACATCTGTGAGTGAAAGGCATACCTCTCCATATCTTGATAAAAATCTGCAAGATATGGATTTTCATCTACAGCCTCATAAACTGGCGTCAAGCTATATCTCTCTGCCAAAACTTTGGTCAAGCTTGACTTACCAACTCCAATATTTCCTGCAACAGCCACATACATCGAAAACTATACCCTTACCTAATCCCTTTCGCTTAGTTTTGACCGTATAACTTTAGAGGTCTCAGAAGCTTTTCAAGAACAACTGTCTTATCACGAGCATTTTCAACAAAATCGAACTGATCTGCCTCAATCACAACAAAGTTTCCAGAAAAATTATCAGTATAGTGCTCAAAGTAGTCATCATAGGCCTGCCCTAAGCGTCTTAAATACTCAGCCTCCATATTTTGCTCAAAAGAACGTCCACGCTTATCTATTCTTTGAAGTAGTAAATCTGGTTGAGCACGTAAGTACACCAAAAGGTCTGGTTCTGGCAAACGTGGCTTTAGCTGCTGATACAACTCCTGATAAAGCTCCCACTCATGCCCTTGAAGGTTAAGCGACGCAAATATAAAGTCCTTGTCAAATAGATAATCACTGATTAGGTGGTCATAAAAAAGCGCACCTTGCTCTGCATCTAACGATTGCTTATAGCGAGACAGCAAAAAGAATATCTGTACCTGAAAAGAGAAAGCATCTGGGTCCTCGTAAAAGGATGCTAAAAAAGGGTTTTCTTCTACAACCTCAAGCATCACCCTTGCTGAAAGTTCTTCTGCCACTATCCGAGTCAAACTCGTCTTCCCCACCCCAATTGGACCTTCAACTACAATAAATGCCATCTAACCTCACCAATTTCCCTTTAAACATACACCTG